>DATLQE010000020.1:0-17145 GCA_035535335.1 Lapillicoccus sp.
GACGGAGTCGACATGCAGCACGCCGACGACGTCGTCACCGGCGGTGAGGGGCCGATGGTGGACGAACTTCTGCTCGCCGTGGACGACGCGGCTGTAGTCGATGCCGGCCTCGGGGTCGGTGACCAGCTGGGCGTCGCACTGTTGCGCGACGAGCACGGCGAAGGTCGGTGGCGCGATGACGTCCCGGTAGCCGGCGGCCCGCGCGGCCGCACGGTCGACGTGGACCGGGTCGGTCGAGCCGACCGCCTCGGCGAACTCCCGGATCTTGGCCGAGCCGACCGCATACGGCGGGGTGGGCGGGTACTCGCGCCCGACGAAGGCCTCGTTGACCGGCATACCCGAACCCTAGTGGTGGGGTATGCGCCGGGCCCGGCCCGCCCGGAGAGGCTCGCCCGGTGGGGGCTGACGCCGTACCGTTCGTTCATGCGGCGCCCGCTGCTGACGGCGAAGTTCCTGCTTCCGGCCGTCCGGCCCGGGGTGATCCCCCGGCCCCGTCTCCACCGGTTGCTGACGGCTGCGGCGGACGCGCGGCTGGTCACCGTCGTCGCTCCCGCTGGCTGGGGCAAGACCACCCTCCTCGCCGCCTGGGCCCGGGAGATCGGATCGTCGCGACCGGTGGCCTGGCTCTCGCTGGACGAGGCGGACGACGAGCCGGTCCGGTTCTGGACGTACGCCCTGAGCGCCGTTGAGCGGGTCGCCCCTCAGCTGACCGGAGACGCGCTGGCCACGCTGCGCGCGTCCGGGCTCGACCCGGTTCAGCTCGCCCTGGAGTCGTTCCTCAACGCCTGCGCGACTTCGCCGACCGGAGGGGCCCTCGTCTTGGACGACTACCACGTGCTGGCCGATCCCGCCGTGCACTCCTCGATGGAGTTCCTGCTCGGCTACCTGCCCGACGGCTCGCTCCAGGTCGTCCTCGCCGGTCGGGCGGACCCGCCGTTGCCGCTGGCTCGGCTCCGAGCCCGTGGCGAGCTCGCCGAGATCAGGTTCCAGGACCTGCGGTGCTCGCCCGCCGAGGGCTCGGCGCTGATGGTCGCGGTCGGCGGGGACTCGGCAGCGGCCGAGGCCGAGGCAGCGGTCCGCCGGACGGAAGGCTGGGCGGCGGCCTTACAGCTGACCGCCATGGCCTTGAAGGGCGGCCGCCCGGGATCGGAGCCGACCCGCGCCGGCGGGCGCGACCGCCACGTCCTCGACTATGTGGCCGCCGAGGTGCTGCCAGGGCTGGCCGCGACCGACCGAGACCTCCTGGTGCGGTGCTCGGTCCTGGACCGCCTGACCGGTTCCCTCTGTGACGCCGTGCTCGAGACCCAGGGCTCGGCGGCCGCCCTGGACCGGCTGGCTCGCGCGGACATGTTCGTCGTGCAGCTGGCCGACCCGGAGGCGGGGGACGTTGAGGAGGATCCGGAGCCGTGGTACCGGTGCCACCAGCTCCTGCGCCAGGCGCTCCGACGTGAGCTGGACCGGACGGAGCCGGGCGTCGCGTCCGAGCTGCTCACCCGGACGGCGCAGTGGTTCCTCGCCGCGGGTCGGGTCGAGGAGGCGGTGGCGCACCTGTTTGCCGCCGGCGACGACTCGGTCGCCCTCGCCCTCCTGGCCCGGCACACGCGCTGGTTCCTCGAGCATGGAGCGATGGCCGCCCTGCTCAAGCTCGGCGCGAGTGCAGCCCGGCAGGCCACCGACCCGCACCTGCACCTGTCGCTCGCCTTCGCCGCCGGGCTGTCTGGGCACCCCGACGAGGTGGCCCGATGGCTCCGGGCTGCGGAGCCCTACATCACGTCCGACGCGCCGCCTCTGCCCGGCTGGCACAGCCTCCGAGCCGGTGCCGAGACCACCTGGGCGTCCTACGACCTCGAGCGCGACATCGACGCAGCGCTGCGGCACGCCCGGCGCGCCGTCGAGCTGGAGTCCGATCCGGACCTGTGGGGCTACGTCGTCGCCCGACTGAGTCTGGGCGTGGTACTCCTCGCCGCTGACGAGGTGGACGACGCCGTGACCGTCCTTCGCGAGACGTGGCGGCTGCCGGTCCGCCGAGAGCTGCCGCTGCTGCTCACGCTGCAGCACGCCGGCCACCTGGCCCTCGCCCTGGTCACGTCGGGGCAGTCGGACGCGGCGCGCTCCGTCGCCGCCGAGGTCGCCGTGCGAGCCCAGGAGGTCGAACGGGCCTGGGGCCGTGGGGCGGCCGCAGCGGTGGCGGCCCTGCGTCTGGCCGAGGCCGAGCTCGAGTGCGCGCGCGACCCCGCGGCCGCTCTGCCCCACCTCCGCCACGCCGCGGAGCTCGCCGAGCGCTGGGGACAGCCGAGCATGTCGGTGACGGCCCTCCTCGCGGTCGCCCAGGCGGAGTGGGCGGTAGGAGACCGCGCGGCGGCCCGCCGCAGTCTCACGATCGCCGGTGACCTCGTCGCCACGGAGACGGCCGTACCGGCGACACGGCGTAGCTATCAGAGGGTCGAGCAGCGGATCGGACGCTCGGCCGTGTCCGAGGCCCGGGCCCAGCGCGGCCTGGCGGAGGCCCTCACCGACCGGGAGCTGTCGGTCCTGCGTGCTCTCCGCGGCCCGCTGTCAGCGAGGGAGATCGCGGCCGAGCTGTACCTGTCGGTCAATACGGTGAAGGGCTACACCAAGAGCCTGTATCGCAAGCTCGACGTCGCGAACCGAGGTGACGCCGTACGCCGCGGCTACGAGCTCGGGTTGATCTGAGCTTCCACCCGGGGTGGGTTTCCTCCTGGGGTGGTGCGGGGTGACCCCGCGCCTCGCGACAGTGCCTCCATCGACCGGCCACCACGGGCCGGCGTCACGAAGGAGATGCGAGATGACGACAGCGTCCACGCCCCAGACGTCCTCGACACGGCGCGCCCGGGTCCGCGGCACAGCCGCGGTCATGCTGTTGACGGCCGGAGTCCTCGTCCTGGCCGGCCGCGTCGTTCCGCCGGTAGGCGACGCGCTGGCCCTGGTACTCGGCCTCGAGCTCCTGGTGCTGGCGCGGGTCAACCGAGACGACGGCCCGCTCATCGCCGGCGGTCTGTTGACCGGCGCCGGAACCGCCGTCGTGCTCGCATCCGGGCCACTTCAGGGCGTCGCCCCCCACACCATGGGCGGAACCTTCGTCCTCGCCGTGGCCGGCGGTCTCGCGCTGGTCGCCGGGCTCGCTGTGTGGTGGCTGCACGAGACGTACCACTGGGCCTGGATCACCGCCCTCGGGCTCGGCGTCCTCGGAGGCGGGCTGCTGGCCGGTCCCGACGCGGTAGCCGACTGGCTGTCCTGGGCCATCCCAGTGGGCCTGCTGACCGGTGGTGTCGTGGCCGCGGCGGCCTGGTGGCGCCGGAGCGGGGAATGACCGTCCGCTACCTCGTCCGCGTGGCCGGCCCGGTGTCCCGGGTCGTGACCGACACGGTCACCGAGCGGTTCGGCCCGGTTGAGGTCCGTCGTGACGAGTTCGGCAGCGTCCTTGCCGTCCGCGTCCGTGACCAGCCTGCCCTGCGCAGCCTGCTCGCCGTGCTCTTCGACGTCGGCCACGACGTCGTGTCCGTCAACCGCGACGAGCCGTAGAACCGTTGTACCAACGAAGGAGAGGCCCGATGAGCAACACCTCTGACATCAACACCACTGACGTGATCGTCGTCGGCGCGGGACCGACGGGGTTGGCCGTGGCCAACGAGCTGGCCCTCGCCGGCGTCGACTGTCGCATCCTCGAACGGCGCGAAGAGGTCTCGAACCTCACCCGGGCCTTCGCCGTGCACGCGCGGACCCTCGAGCTGCTGGACGCCCGCGGGTTGGCCGAGGACGTCATCCGACGCGGTGTGCGGCTGGAGCAGGTTCAGGGAGTGCCCGGCGCGACGCTGGACCTCAGCCGGCTCGACAGCCGCTACCCGATGCTCCTCATCGCCCCGCAGAGCGCCACCGAGGCCGTCCTCGAAGCCAGCGACGAACAGCGCGGGGTGGTCATCGAACGCGGGGCTGAGGTGGTGGGGCTCCACCAGGGCCCAGACTCGGTACGGCTCACCGTCGCCGGCGGCAGCGGCGAACGGACCGAGACGGCGCGGTACGTCGTCGCCTGCGACGGTGCGCACAGCCGGGTCCGCGAGCTCCTTGGTGTCGGCTTCACCGGGAAGCAGTACGAGACGCACATCATCCTGGCCGACGTCCAGCTCGCCGAACCACCGGCCGACGTGATGTTCGGGCGCACCAACCAAGAGGGTCTCGCCCTCGTCCTTCCCTTCGGGGACAACGAGTTCCGAGTCATCGTCTGGGACCGTCGGCGGGACGGAGTGCCCCTGACTGAGCCCGTCACCGAACCCGAGGTCAGGGACGCGCTACTGCGGATCGCCGGTACCGACCTCGGTCTCGGGACGGTTCGCTGGTCGACCCGGTTCCTCAGCGAGCGGCGGCAGGCTGAGCACTACCGGGTCGGCCGGGTGTTCCTCGCCGGGGACGCCGCCCACGTGCACTCCCCTCTCGGCGGGCAGGGCATGAACACCGGCATCCAGGACGCCATGAACCTCGGGTGGAAGCTCGCGGCGGCGGTCCACGGTCACGCCGGCGACGCGCTGCTGGACACCTACGAGCCCGAGCGGCATCGAGTCGGGAGACAGGTCCTCGCCATGACCGACGCCTTCAACCAGCTGGTGCTCGGCCGGTCCGTTGCAACGATGCGGTTGCGCAGCCTAGCCATGCGAGGCATCCTCCGATTCGGTCCGGCGCGACGTCTCCTCCTGGGTCGGCTCAGTGGGATCGGCATCCACTACCCGCACCGGCCCGGCGAGCACTCGCTCGTCGGGAAGCGGGCCATGGACGTGCTGACGACATCCGGTCGCCTGTACGAGGTGCTCCGGTCCGGCACCTTCGTGCTCCTGGCCGGGCCTGGTTGTGACGTCCGGCTATTGGAGCGGGAGACGGCGGGGTATGCGGGTCGCGTCGTCCTCGCGAACCACCACGACGACCGCCTGCCGCAGCTCGTCCTGGTCCGGCCCGACGCCTATGTCGCCTGGGCGGCTGGTCAGGCCGGCCGGGAGGCCGTGCGCACGGCGCTCCGGCGCTGGTGTGGCGCCGCCGGCATCGTCGCCGCGGCCGGCGTACCGGCCGGGTCCTCTAGCCGGTGACGGCTGGCAGGTCCCTCGAGGTGTCGTAGCGCCAGAACGAGCGAACCAGAAGGCCGCCGGCGAGGACGACGGCCATGCAGGCGATCCCGCCCGCGACCCACGAGAAGGTCGGCGAGGTGACCGCCGCGGTCGCGCCCGCGCGCACGTCTCCCAGGCGCGGGCCGCCCGCCACGACGGCGATGAACACCCCCTGCATCCGGCCCCGCATCTCGTCGGGCGCGTAGGTCTGGAGGATCGTCTGCCGGTAGACCGCGCTGACCAGATCGAAGGCGCCGGCCAGGGCGAGCAGCGCGACGACCAGCCACAGCTGGCCGACGAGTCCGGACACCGCGACCGCCGCTCCCCACCCGACGATGGCCAGCGTCAGCGCGCGGCCCTGCCGGCGCACCCGGCCGATCCAGCCGCTGCTCACGCCGGCCAGGACGGCGCCGATGGCGATGGCCGCGTAGAGCGGGCCGACCTGCCCGCCGAACCGGACGTCGGCCACTGCCGGGAACAGCGAGCGCGGCATCGCCAGGACCATCGCGGCGATGTCGACGGCGAAGCTCATGACGAGCACCGGGCGGACGGCGATGAAGCGGAGCCCGCTGGCCACCGCGCGCCAGTCCGGCCGCTGCACCTCCCCCTGCGGCGGGATCGCCGGTAGCCGCACCACCGAGTACAGGGCGGCCGTGAAGAGCAGGGCGTCGGCCGCATACGCGAGGGCGAAGCCGTTCGGCAGGACGAGGAGCAGTCCGGCGACGAGCGGGCCCGCCACCTGGCCGACGTTGCCGACGGTGAAGTTCAGCGTGTTCGCCGCCGGGACGAGGTCGACCGGGACGAGGCGCGGGATGATCGCGCCGCGCGCGGAGGATGCCACCGCGAACATGGCGGACTGGACGAACACCAGGGCGAGGATGAGCCAGACGTTGCGGATGTCAAGGAGGGTCTGGGCGAGCAGCGCGAGGGTGACGACCCAGCCGCCCACCGACGACCAGAGGTAGAGCAGTCGCCGGTCGACGGCATCGGCGATGGCGCCGCCGTAGAGCCCGAAGACGACGATGGGGACGAGGCCGGCGAGGCCGACGAAGCCGACGTAGAGGGTGGACTGGGTCAGCGCCCAGATCTGCACGGGGACGGCGACCTGGGTGAGCATCGAGCCGATGAACGAGGTCCCTTGCCCGACGAGGATGCGCCGGTAGTCGGGGATGCGCAGCGGCCGGGTGTCGACGGCGTGCCGGCCGAGCAGACCCTTGAGACCGCTCGCCTCCTCGGCCGGGTTCTCAGCGGCGACGGCGGCGTCGAGTGGGTCCTCCCCCGTTTCGGTCACTGCCCCGATCCTCGCATGTGGTTGCAGACGCAAACGACCGCCCTCGCATCGGGGGCGGTCGGTGTGCGAACGGATGCGGCGAGTCGGCCCCGTCAGGTCAGCGGGTCTCGCGGTGCTCGGTGTGCTTGCCGCAGTTCGGGCAGAACTTCTGGAGGCCGAGCCGGTCGGGGTTGTTCCGGCGGTTCTTCTTGGTGATGTAGTTTCGGTGCTTGCACTCCGCGCACGCCATGGTGATCTTGGGGCGGACGTCGACGGTCTTGCTGGCCACGGGTGTCAACCTGCTCTCGGGATGGGTTTCGGCGCGGGATCAACGCACCAGAGTAGGCCGACATTCCGGCATACCCCAATCGCGTAGCGGGAGCGGGGCTCGATCCCGCGACCTCACGATTATGAGTCGTGCGCTCTAACCAGCTGAGCTACCCCGCCAAGGGTGGTGCAGAGCCCCCAAACGGAATCGAACCGTTGACCTTCTCCTTACCATGGAGACGCTCTACCGACTGAGCTATAGGGGCCGGTCGTGCTGTTCGCGACGGCGAGACTACACGGTGCGCGAGGGCCCTCGGAAATCGGATCAGGCCCGCTCAGGCGCCAATCGGACCGCTCCGTCGACGAACGACGAGACCTCTCCGAGCCGCGGCAGCAGCATCGCCTGGTAGGCGTGGTAGACGTCCGGCTTGCCCTCCCAGACGTGGCTGGACGGGCGGTTCTGCGGGTTCAGCTCGTGCCGCCAGGAGCCGCGGGCCTCGTCGACGAAGTACTCGCGGGCGTGCTCGACCCAGCGGTCGAACCAGCGCCGGTATGCGTCGGCCCGCGCCGGCTCGTCGGCCACCAGGGCGAGGGTCCAGGCCGTCGCAATCGCCTCCGTGACCACCCAGTGCAGGCGGTCGGCGACGACGGGGACGGCGTCGAAGTCGGTCGTGTAGACGAAGCCTTCGGTCTGGTCTGCGTCGGCGCTCGCATCTTGCCACCCGTCCTCGACGGCCCGGTCGAAGAGGGCACGGGCGTCGTCGACCAGCCAGGTGGGCGGGGTTGTGCCGGTTCGGGCCAGCGCGGTGCGGACGTGGAGCGCGAGCCGGGCCCATTCCATGAGATGGCCGATGGTGACGCCGTAGGGGCGGAACCGGTCGCGTGGCTGGTCGCGGTTGTAGTCGAGCAGGACGCGCCAGTTCTGGTCGTAGTGCTCGGGAAGGCGATAGCCGTTGTCACGGGCGAACTCGTGGACGGCGTGGCTGGTGATGGTGAGGGCCCGCTGAAGGTGGACCTCCTCGCCGGTCACGTCGTGCGCAGCGAGGAGCGCCTCGACGGTGTGCATGTTCGCGTTGACGCCCCGATAGGGGTCGGCGCGTTCGAACGTGCGGTCGTAGACGTCGACGGACATCCCGTCGGCGTCGCGCCAGAAGCACCGGTCTAAGATGGCGAGCGCGTCGTCGAGGATCGGCCGGGCATCCTCGTGGCCGGCCGCGACCGCGGAGGCGGTGGCGAGGATGACAAAGGCGTGGGCGTAGGCGGGTTTGGAGTCGTCCGCGGGGACGGACCTGCCGTTCTGGTCCGTCGTCACGGACGCATACCAGCCGCCGTAGTCCTCGTCGCGGAGGCGGCCGCGCAGCGCTGCCAGGCCGGCGTCGACGAGTGGCCCGCAGGACCGGTCGCCGAGGATCTCGGCCAGGGCGAGGACGTGGAGCATCCGACAGGTGATCCAGAGCTCGACCGGGCGGTCCAGCAACGGATTGCCGTCGTCATCGAGCCAGGCGAAGCCGCCGTCGGGGTGCGGACTGCGTTTGGCGAAGTCGACGAGTGTCGTGGTCTGGCCGACCAGGAACTCGAGGTCGGCCTCGGACAATCGGGTCGCTGCCTCCGCCATGGCCGCAACCTATCGGCCCCCACCGCTTCGCTGCGCGCTGCCGACTCGACTGCCAGCCAAGCGTGGCGCGTCCCCGTCTGGCTCGGATCACAGTCAGCGTCTCGGCTCGCCATATTTCGGGGGTCGAGCGGCTTGGCTCGCAGTCGAGCCCGATGGCAGACGGGTTGGTTAGGCGCTGATGCGACGCGCCCGCTCGATGGCCCGGAAAATGCGGACGGCCAGCTCCTGGGGCGAGTCGAGGTCGCTCCAGACCACGCGGACCACCTCGTAGCCCAGCTCGCGCAGCCGGTCCTCGCGACGCTTCTCCTGCCACAGCACGTCCCGACCCGGACTCCGATGCCCGAAGGGGTCGCGCTCGTCGGCCTCTCGGCCGTACTTCACCCTGCCATCGAACTCGATGACCACCGGTGCGTCGTCGAGGAGGAAGTCGACGATGGCGTTGGTGCCGGGAATCCGGACCTGCGGGGTGGCGGCGATCCCAAGGAGTCGGAGCGCGTGCGCCAGCCGGGTCTCCCCCGGCGACTCATGACGACCGTCGGCGTGGCGCAGCAGGTCGGCGATGCCGCTGGAGTCCGGGTGACCGTGCACAGCGGCAACGGCCACGTCGAGCTCCGGCGGGGTAGTGACCCCGGCGCGCAGCGCTCCATCAGCGGCCACGAGAGCCGATAGTGGTCCCGCTGAGAGACCGTGCTGAACCGCAGCGAGAGCCGGTGTGACGGTTTCGGTGCCCTGGAACCTGGTCGGCACGGCGCGGCCGAGGCGCACTGCCGGTCTCGTCCGCGTCGGTCCAGGTGTGCGCCGCGACAGTCGGACGACACCCAGGTCGGCGCCGAGGGTCGGCAAGACCAACAGGAGCAGGCCGCTGTGATGCCCGGCGACGACCCGACCTCCGTGAGAGCGGAGCATCGCCCGGGTAGTCAGGACGTGGCGCTCCTGCTCGTCGTGGATGGGGCCGGCCGCGTACCAACCGTGGGCCAACGGCGTCAGCATCGCCTGCTTGACCAGGTCGACGATCGCCCGCCGCCCCAAACCGGCGCCGCGCAGATCAGCCACGCTGGCGATGCCGTGTCGGTCGGTCGCGTGCATCCAGTCGTCCACGCAGACAGCCTGGCCGAGCCACGTCTGATCGAGCCGACTCTTCCGTGCTTCTGTGGACAACTGGCCCCGCCATCGGGCTCGACTCGCAGCCAAGCGTCTTGGCTCACGATTTTCTGGTAGCCGAGCGCCTCGACTCACAGCCGAGCCAGGCGGAGCCCGGAGCGGCGGGCGGGGCGAAAGCGAGGCGTTCGGATCAGCCGACGACGAGGACGTGGAGGTTCCGCGGGCCGTGGACCCCCTCGACGCGATCCAGCTCGATGTCGCTCGTGGCGCTGGGACCGCTGATCCAGGTGAGCGGGCGAATCGGGTCGAGGCGCCGCACGGCATCGGGAACGTCGCTGACGACCTGGTCGGCGGTCACGATGCACACGTGCCGGTCGGGCACGAGGCTCAGCGCGCGCCGGCCCTGACCAGGACCGTGGTCCAGGACGATCGTCCCGGTGACCGCGATGCCGAGGGCGGCGGTCGTGACGACGGCGTCCACCTTGTCGAGGGCGGTCGCGCCGAGTGGCGGGTCGTCGGCCACCCGCTCGACACCGTCCGGCAACCAGTGGTCCGGGAAGCCGGCCGGCACGACGACCCGCCGGCTGCCGGCCAGTCCCTCGCGAACCCGTTCCGCCACCTCGTCCGGCCCGCACCGGACGACGACGGCGCGGTAGTCCTCGACCCGCTCGACAAACAGGCCGACGACGTCCTCGACCGGCACCGTAACGGTGTCCGGCGTCTCCGACGGCGCGGCGGCCGGGCCGGTTCCGTTCTGCCGCAACGCAGATCGAACGCGCCCGAGGATGTCCTCCCGCGCTGTCATGGTGCGTCGTTCCGGCCGCCGTCGGTCTTGGCCCACCACGACCGGAACGACTCCCGCGGCGGTGCGGGAAGGTCGCGGGCCGCGGTCCAGGCCGAAGCGCCCGGTCCTGGTATGCGGCCGATCGCCGTGCGCCCACCGGGCAGAGTCCGGCGGCTCACCGCGGCGATGACCCGGTTCGCGACGGAGCCGGCCTTGACCGCATACCCCAGCCGGCGCCCGTCCGCGAAGATCAGCGCGGCCCCCCGCATGGCGAGGTCCTGCCCCTTGGGCCGCCCGTCACGATGGGCGTCGACGACCTTGGCCCTCAGGTGGACGAGGACCGACGGGATGTCGATCTTGACCGGGCACACCTCGTAGCACCGGCCGCAAAGGCTCGACGCATACGGGAGGGAGTCGACCTGCTCGTCGTGGCCCACGCCCTTGAGGAGCGGGTTGAGGATCGCGCCGATCGGGCCGGGATAGACCGACCCGTATGCGTGCCCGCCGGTCCGCTCGTAGACCGGGCAGGCGTTGAGGCACGCCGAGCACCGGATGCAGCGCAGCGCCTGCCGCCCCACCTCGTCGGCGAGGACGTTGGTGCGCCCGTTGTCGAGGAGGACGACGTGTACCTCCTGCGGCCCGTCACCGGGCGTGACCCCGGTCCACATCGAGGTGTACGGGTTCATCCGCTCCCCCGTGCTCGACCGCGGCAGTAGCTGGAGGAAGACGTCCAAGTCCTCGAACGTCGGCACGACCTTCTCGATGCCGACCACGCTGACCAGGACCTCGGGAAGGGTCAGGCACATCCGGCCGTTGCCCTCGGACTCGAGGACGACCAGGGTCCCGGTCTCCGCGACGGCGAAGTTGGCGCCCGACACAGCGACCTTGGCGCGGAGAAACTTCTCACGAAGGTGCTGTCGGGCGGCGGCCGCTAGCTCGACCGGCGCGTCGGTCAGATCGTCCGGGGCGGGGCGACCGGCGGCCGCCATTCTCGACCGGAAGATCTCGCGGATCTCCGCACGGTTCTTGTGGATCGCCGGTACGAGGATGTGCGAGGGCAGGTCGTCGCCGAGCTGGACGATGAGCTCGGCCAGATCGGTCTCCCAGGCCGAGATCCCTTGCACCGCAAGGGCTTCGTTGAGCTCCACCTCCTGCGTCGCCATCGACTTGACCTTGACGACCTCGTCGACGCCGTGGTCGCGCGCGACCTGCGCGACGATCTCGCAGGCCTCCGCGGCGTCCCTCGCCCAGTGCACGACCGCACCGCGGGCGACCAGCGACTCCTCGAGCCGGACGAGGTGGTCGTCGAGGTGGGCCAGCGTCTCGTCCTTGATGCGTGCGCCCTTGGTGCGCAGTGCCTCCCATTCGTCGATCTCCCCGACGACCCGCGCGCGTTTGTCCCGGATGGTGCGCGTGGCGTGGGCGAGGTTCGCGCGAAGCTGGGTGTCGGCGAGCGCCGCGTGCGCTGCCTCCGGGAACGGCGGCATCCCGACGAAGGTGGCGCCCATCAGGAGGCCTCCGTGGAGGCGAGCACCTCGGCGAGGTGCATGACCCGCATACCCGCCAGTTCGCGAGACAGGATCCCGCCGAGGTGCATCAGGCACGAGTTGTCGCCCGCGACAAGGACTTCCGCGCCGGTGGCGCGGGCGTGCAGCACCTTGTCGAACCCCATCGCCACCGACGTCTCCGCGTTCTTCACCGCGAAGGTCCCGCCGAACCCACAGCACTCCTCGGCCTCCGGCAGCTCGACCAGCCGGATCCCGCGGACCGCCCGGAGCAGCCGGGTCGGCCGGTCCCCGACGCCCAGCATCCGCAGCGAGTGGCACGTGGGGTGGTACGTGACGCGGTGCGGGAAGTAGGCCCCGACGTCTTCGACGCCGAGGACGTCGACGAGGAACTCGGTGAGCTCGTAGGCGTGGGGTCCGGTTTCACGAACCGCCTCCTCCAGCGCGGGGTCGCCGGAGCGGCGCGCCACGATCTCGTGCTGATGCCGGACCGACCCGGCGCACGACCCGGATGGCACGACGATCGCGTCGTACCCCCGAAACGCCGAGACCCATTGCCGCACGGCGGGAACCGCCTCATCGAGGTACCCCGTGTTGATCATCGGCTGACCACAGCAGGTCTGGGCCGTCGGGAAGTCGACGTCGACGCCGAGGCGGCGCAGGAGTCGGACGACCGCCTTACCGGTGTCCGGAAAGAGGGCGTCGTTGATGCAGGTGAGCATCAAGGCGACCTTCATGGCCCGACCCTAAGGGACCATCCAGGACAGCGCCGGAGTGGACTGGAGGTAGACGAGCAGGCACATGAGGGCGAGGAAGCCGATCGACCAGGCTACGACCTTCCGGAAGATGTCGCCCTCCTTGCCCGCCATGGCGACGGCACCGGCGGCGATGGCCAGGTTCTGCGGAGAGATCATCTTGCCCAACACGCCACCGGATGAGTTCGCCGCCGCCATGAGGACTTCCGAGAGGCCGGTCTGCCTCGCCGCCGACACCTGCAGCGCCCCGAAGAGCGAGTTCGACGACGTGTCGGAGCCGGTGACGGCGACGCCGAGCCATCCCAAGATCGGAGACAGGATCGCAAAGAACCCTCCCGAGTTGGCCAGCCACCGCCCCAACGTGGCGGTCTGGCCGGACGCGTTCATCACGTAGGCCAGCGCGAGGACGGCCATCACCGTGACGATGGCGAGTGCGAGCTGCCGGTAGGTGTCCAGGTACGTCTTGAACGCCTTGCCCCAGGAGATCCCGATGACCGGGATGGTGATCAGGCCGGCGATGATCATGAGGGTGCCGGCGGCCGAGAGGATGTTGAACCGGAAGGTCGGGATGGTCGACGGCTTGCCGTCGGGCGTCTGCAGGTCCAGACCCGGCCACGTGAAGGACGGGTTCGCGAACGAGGCATTGAAGAAGTCCTTGATGCCCGGCAGCTGCGCGAGGACGAAGAGCGCGACGATGATGAGGTACGGCGCATAGGCCTTGACGACGTCGGACGTCGTGTCGTGGGCGAGCCGGTCTCGTTCCGCCAGCTCGTCGATGGTGCCGACACCCTGTCCGAGCGGGTGGTCCCCGTGGTCTCGGGAGCCTCCGCCACCGGCGGTCGGTGAGCCGTGCTCCACACCGACGTCGGAGGCGCTCGCCATCGACGCGGAGCCGGGGGCCGAGGCGGAGCCGGGGGCCGAGGCGGTGCCGGCCGCCGAGCCGGTGGCCCTCGTGCCACCGACCTCGGCCACGGTGTCGGGCACGTCGATATAGCGCCCGCTGGGCCTCCACACCCGAAGCAGGAGGACGACGGAGGCCGCGGCCACCAGCGACGCGACGATGTCGGTGAGGGGCGTGGAGATGAAGTTCGAGGTGACGAATTGCGCGAGACCGAACACCACTCCGCAGGTCAGGGTGGCTGGCAGTGTCTCGCGCACGCCCTTGCCCTTGTCGAGGATCCACACGAGAGCCATCGGAACGAAAATGGCCAGAATGGGGGTCTGCCGGCCGACCATCTGCGACAGCGAGTGCTCAGGGAGACCGCTGACCGTAGCCAGCGTCGTGATCGGAACGGCGAGGGCGCCGAACGCCACGGGAGCGGTGTTGGCGACGAGCGCGACGACTGCGGCCTTGAGCGGCCGCAGCCCGATGGCGATGAGCATGACGCTCGTGATGGCGACAGGTGTCCCGAACCCGGCCAGCGCCTCCAGCAGGGCACCGAAGCAGAACGCGATGATGACGGCCTGGATCCGGCGGTCGTCGCTGACCTTCGCAAAGGACCGCCGGAGTACGTCGAAGTGGCCGGTGACGACGGTCATGTTGTAGACCCAGATGGCGTTGATGACGATCCACAGGATCGGGAAGAAGCCGAAAGCCGCGCCCTCCGTGGCCGCGAGCACGCTCTGGCCGATCGGCATCGAGTAGGCCAGTACGGCAACGAGCATGGAGACGAGCAGCGAGATCAGGGCCGCCTTCCATGCCGTCATCCGCACGACACCCAACAGGATGAACAAGGTGAGCAACGGCAGCATCGCCACCAGCGCGGTGACGAGGAGCGAGCCGGCGACTGCGTCGAGCACTGGCCTGTACATGGGCAACACCTCGGTGTGTTGTAGGGGGCCCCGCCGCTAGGGGCCGACGAGATCGGCTGGGGACAGACCTCGGATCGAGGCGTCGAGCACCTCGACGGTGTGGGCGAGCGCCACGCGTCCTCCGGAGCGCTCGATGGACGAGGCCACCTGCATGAGGCAGCCGGGGTTGGCGGTGACGAGCATCTGCGCGCCGGTCGCCATCACGTTCTTCGCCTTGCGGTCGCCCAGCTCACGGGCGGGCTCCGGGTTGAGGATGTTGTAGATCCCGGCCGACCCGCAGCACAGCTCGGCCTCGTTGATCTCCTTCAGCTGCAGGCCCGGTATGCCTGTGAGCAGCTGTCGCGGCTGAGTCCGAATCCGTTGCGCGTGGCCGAGATGGCAGGCGTCGTGGTAGGCGATCGTGACGTCGAACGGGTGCCGTTCGGCGACCGGACCGACCTCGACGAGGAACTCGGCGACGTCGCGGACCTTCGCGCTCAGGGCAGCGGCCCGGTCGACCCAGTCCGGCTCGTCCGAGAACAGGTGGACGTAGTCCTTCATGGCGGAGCCGCACCCGGCGGAGTTGACCACGAGGACGTCCACGCCGGCCCGCTCGAACTCGTCGATGAGCGCGCGGGCGAACCGCTTCGCCTCCTCCTCGCGCCCGTTGTGCGACGACAGGGCGCCGCAGCATCCCTGGGATCTCGGGGCGATGACGTCGAAGCCCTCGGCGGCCAGCACTCGGGCGGTCGCGGCGTTGACGCCGGAAAAGAACTCCCGCTGGACGCAGCCGAGGAGCATCCCGACCACTCCGCGGCGGGTGCCTCGCGCGGACGTGCGCTCGAGGACGCGCTCGGCCTTGCCGAGGTCGGGCGCCAGCCCCTCCATGGCTCCGAGGGTCGGTGAGACCCGGTCCAGCAGACCGGAGCGGCGCAACACCGACGGCAACCCGGTCTTCTGGTAGAGCCGCAGCGGGCCGCGAGCGGCCTTGAGCCGCTTCGGATACGGAAACAGGGCGAAGATGCTCTCTCGCAGTGCCCGGTCGGCGATCGACCGGTGGTGGCGCCGCTCGACCTGGGCCCGCGTGTCCTCGATGAGCCGGTCGTACTGCACGCCGGAGGGGCACGCGGTCACGCAGGCCATGCAGCCGAGGCAGGCGTCGAAGTGGCCCACCATCGAGTCACTCAGCGGCTCGCCGCCGAGTCCCTCGTTCATGAGGTAGATCCGGCCGCGCGGGGAGTCCATCTCCTCGCCCCAGAGCACGTAGGTGGGGCAGGTCGGGAGGCAGAACCCGCAGTGCACGCAGTCGGACACGAGCTCGGCCGACGGTGGTTTGTGGTCGTCGAAGGCGCCCGGACCTCGCGGTGCGACGTCCTCGTCGGTGGGCCCGTCGTCTCCGCGAGCGCCGGCGGGACTGGTGACGGCTTCGGTCATCTAGATCCCTCCCACGAAACGGCCGGGCGAGAGAACCCCGGTCGGGTCGAACTGCTCCTTGACGCGGCGCATGAGCTCCAAGCCGCGCACCGGGCCCCACACGTCGACGGCCTCCTTCACCTCTGGCGGCGCATCGAGGATGACGACAGCGCCGCCGAAACGGTTCGCGGCGCCTCGCAGCTGCTCGACGAACGCCGGCGCGGCGGTGGCCGGCAGGGACACGTAGACGGTGCCGACGACCACACTGCCCCGGGTATGCGCGTCGGCCCCGGCCGCGGAGGCCGCCCGGTCGACGGTGTCCAGCAGGGCGCCGAGCGACGCAGCCTCGTGGGTCACCTTGAGCAGGACGTCGCCCCCGTCCGGCTCGGTGCCCCACCAGTCCGGAGGGCTCGCGGAGGACTCGGCTCCCGGCCCGAGCCGGTCCAGCGCCGCGGCGATGCGGTCCTCGACCCCGTGCACCAGCCCGTCCATCCGGATGGCCAGCACGCCGGAGCCACCCCGCCAGTCCAGCTCGCAGCCGGAGGGGGTGAGCTGCGAGTGCGCGACCCGCAGCGCGACGTCCTGGGCCGCGGTGGTCGACCCGACGGGCACGCTGGCCCACCGGCTGGACTCCGCCAGAGGGTGCAGCCGGAACGCGACCTCCGTGAGGACAGCCAGCGTGCCGAACGACCCGGTGAGCACCTTGCCGAGGTCGTACCCGGCAACGTTCTTGACGACCTTGCCGCCGGACTTGGCCCGGACGCCGTCGGCGCGGACCACCGTGGTCCCGATGACCAGGTCGCGGACCGGACCGGCAAAGAGGCGGACGGGACCGGTCGTCGCGCTGGCCACGAGGCCGCCGACGGTGCCGCCGCGTGGCGGGTCGACGGCCAGCCGCTGTCCCGCCTCGGCCAGGTCGCGCTGGAGGTCGTCGAGCCGGCGGCCGGCCTGGGCGATCGCGACGAGGTCGCCGGCGGTGTGCTCCACCAAGCGGTCCAGCCCGGTCAGGTCGAGGACGACGTCGCAGCGCTCGGGCGGCGCCCCCCACGCCAGCTTGCTGCCGGACCCGCGCGGCACCACGGCGAGACCAGCCTCGTGGGCGAGAGCCAGCACGGCGCATACCTGCTCGGTCGTCGAGGGTGAGACGACGAAGCGAGCAGCGACGCCGGCGACGGCGTCGGCGTCAGTGGCCGGTCTGAGCGCTCCCTGGGCCGCCTCGGTGAGCCGGGCTTGGACGTCCGTCGCGGTGACGCTCATCAGAACTGCTCCGCCAGACCGGCCTCGACCAACGGGTGCGCGCCACGCTTCGGTCCGGGCACTTCGCCGCAGAGCCGCGGTGTCGGAAACACCTTGCCGGGGTTGGAGATTCCGCCTGGGTCGAACGCGCACCGGACCAGCTGCATGGTGTCGAGGTCGTTGTCGCCGAACATCTTCGGCATGTACCTCGCCTTGTCGGAGCCGACGCCGTGCTCGCCGGTGATCGAGCCGCCGTGCTCGATGCAGAGGTCGATGATCGCCCCCGACACCTCCTCG
>DATLQE010000021.1:0-2976 GCA_035535335.1 Lapillicoccus sp.
GGGCCGGGGCGCCCGCGACCCGACCCCGGTAGGAGTTCGCCGATCTCGCGAACAGCATCCGCCGTCGAGTTGATGCCGCTGCTACACCGGCTACAGCCTGAGAACAACGGTGCTGCTGGCAGTCAGCGTAGCCACCGGATCGGGGACGCTCCTGTTGGGAGACTCCAGGTGACAGGTAGCGCGGCCGGGTCAGGTGACTGCGCGGAAAGCGTTTTGGAACCCCTTCGAGACGCCCCTTCTGGGCGGTCTGCAGCACCTTCCAACGCGCGGGAAACGGGTGACCGAGACTCGCGTCGACCGACCGTAGGCACCGGCGGAGGCTAGCGGCGTGGCTCACGAGCTTGTCTCCGGTGTCGACGGCGGGCCGGCTGCGAGGGACACCCAGCGCAGTACGCGTCCTGTGACGGGAGGAGGTCGCTGCCGGGACCGTGGCGGCCGAGCTCGGCCGGCATATCAGCGGGTCGTGGCCGCCTGTTCCCCCGATAGTGCGAGCAGAATCTGCGGCTGGGAGGGGGAAGGAAATCCGGCGACACGGCCCGGACTAGATGGTCCTCATCGGACGAGCTGACGCGGTCAGCACGGACGTTCTTGCAGCTGACGGCCCAGCGAACACGACGCGGATGAACGTAGGTTTGGCTTGTAAACAAGTGGTTAGGGGTTCGAGTCCCCTCGCCGGCTCCTAGCGCACCGGCTCGCCTTGGCCTTTGGCCTCGGCCAACACGCTGTTGGCCGTTTCGTTGATGATGCCGGTGTCGGCGCCTCCGGTTGGTGTCAGGAAGTCCTAGCTCTAGCCCACACGAACAGGTGTGCACTGGGCGGATTCAACTGGTCGCTGCTCCGATGAGCGCACCCTTCGAGTCAGCCGAATGCGGAGAAGGTGACGGAGGGATCTTCCCGTTGGCCGGGCTTCGGGCGCATGCTGGTAGTGGCCAAGGGTCGAAGAAGGTGGACGATGTGGCCACCACGACGAGCTTCACCAGCGAGGACGCTCCGTGTGGGCGGGTGGTGGATGGCGCGCGCTACTGCGACGAGGACGACGACGGGCTGCGCGTCGAGCACCTGCACTACGCCTGCGGCTGCCAGGTCTCCCGCGACGAGTTCCACGACGGGAGCGTCACCCGCCGGGTGGTGCACCACAACGGCAGGCTCCTGGTCCATGAAGAGTTTCGCGGCGAGTGACCCGCGATGACCGCCGCCTTCGACGTGCTCATCGTCGGGGGCGGGGCCGCCGGGCTCCGCGCAGCCATCGCCGTCGCCGAGACTGACCCCACCCTGCGGGTCGCTGTGGTGTCCAAGGTCTACCCGATGCGTAGCCACACCGTCTCCGCCGAGGGCGGTGCCGCTGGTGTCATCGCGGGCGGCGACACCCTCGATGAGCACGCCCACGACACCGTCTCCGGCAGCGACTGGCTCGCCGACCAGGATGCGGTCGAGGCGTTCGTGCAGGAGGCACCTCGGGAGCTCATCCGGCTCGAGCACTGGGGTTGTCCGTGGAGCCGCGAGCCCGACGGTCACGTCGCCGTCCGTGCCTTCGGCGGGATGAAGCAGATGCGCACGTGGTTCGCCGCCGACAAGACCGGCTTCCACATGCTCCATTCGCTGTTCCAGACCTCGTTGAAGTACGACTCGGTGACCCGCTTCGACGAGTCGTTTGTCACCAGGCTGCTTGTCGACGACGGCCGCGCGCAGGGTGTCGTGACCGTAGAGCTGGCCTCGGGCCGGATCGAGGCGATCACCGCCAGGACCGTCGTCCTGGCGAACGGGGGATGCGGGCGAGTCTTCCCCTTCACGACCAACGCCAACATCAACACCGGCGACGGCATGGCCCTGGCCTGGCGGGCCGGCGCTCCCCTGAAGGACATGGAGTTCGTCCAGTACCACCCGACCGGACTCCCTTTCACGGGCATCCTCATCACCGAGGCCGCGCGAGCCGAGGGGGGCTGGCTGCTCAACAAGGACGGCTATCGCTACCTTCAGGACTACGACCTCGGTACGCCGAGCCCAACTCCTGTTCTGCGCAGCATGGAGCTCGGTCCGCGTGACCGGCTCTCACAGGCCTTCGTCCACGAGGTGGAGAAGGGCCGGGTCATCGACACGCCGTATGGCCCGGTGGTGAACCTCGACCTGCGCCATCTCGGCGCGAAACTCATCGACAGCAAACTCCCGTTCGTGCGTGAGCTGTGCCTGAAGTACCAGAACATCGACCCCGTCACCGAGCTCGTGCCAGTTCGGCCAGTCGTCCACTACATGATGGGCGGCGTCCACACGGACATCGACGGTGCGACACCGATCACCGGTCTGTACGCCGCAGGCGAGGTCGCGTGCGTCAGCATCAACGGCGCCAACCGGCTGGGGTCGAACTCGCTGCCCGAGTGCCTCGTCTTCGGCGCCCGTGCCGGAAGGGCGGCCGCCCAACAGGCACGCAACGCTCCGGAACCGGGAGCCGCGGCGTCGGCCCAGGCCCGAGACGAGGAAGCTCACCTCCGCGAGCTGCTGAACCAGGCGGACGGCACCGAGGAGATAGCCGGCCTACGGGTTCGCATGCAGGAGACGATGGAGGACGCCGCTGGGATCTACCGCACCGGAGCGGAGCTGGCCAAGGGTGCCGATACCCTGAGGGAGCTGCAGAATCGCGCCCGGTCGCTCGCCCTGGAGGACCACAGCCGCACCTTCAACACCCAGCTGGTCGCCGCGCTGGAGCTGAGCAACATGCTCGACGTCGCGGAGGCGATCATTGCTTCGGCCCTCCAGCGGACGGAGTCGCGCGGCGCTCATCAGCGCACCGACTTCCCGGCCCGTGACGACGAGCAATTCCTGGCCCACTCCCTCGTACACAGAGATGACGACGGCCAGCACCAGGTCGAGCTCGTGCCGGTGACGCTGACCCGCTGGCCGCCGGCGGAGCGGGTCTACGGGAGGTAGCCGATGGCCGACACGATCACCCTTCAGGTCACCCGGTACCGGCCGGACCGGGAG
>DATLQE010000022.1:0-8190 GCA_035535335.1 Lapillicoccus sp.
GATCGGCGCGAAAACCGGTGCCGAGTGGTGGAACACGGCCGTCGCGAGGAACCACGCGACCGCCGCCGCCACGGAGCACTGGCCGATGTGCCACGCCTTGCCGCGCACCCGCTCGACCCGCTGCCGTACCGAGACCCGGCCGCGCCGCCAGGCACGGTCCATGAGCGCGTCGATCCGGTGGTCCGCCCAGGCCGTGCTCATGCCACCGATCCTGTCATCGCGCCAACTTCCGGCGCGGACCCGTGACGGCATCGTGGACGCTTCAGAACGCCAGGGCGTCGCCGAACGTCCACGATCCGACACCAGCGCAAGGCGCCCCGCACATCAGCAGCGCGGTGTCGACGTCACAGGTCGGGGAACCAGATTCCGATCTCGCGCACGGCCGACTCGGTGCCGTCGGATCCGTGGACGATGTTCTGCTGGACCTTGAGTCCCCAGTCGCGGCCGAGGTCCCCCCGGATGGTGCCGGGGAGCGCCGCGGTCGGGTCGGTGGCACCGGCCAGCGCGCGGAACCCTTCGATGACGCGGTGTCCCTCGATGACCGCCGCGGTCACCGGCCCCGACGACATGAACTCGACCAGCGGCTCGTAGAACGGCTTGCCCTCGTGCTCAACGTAGTGCCTGGCCAGCCGCTCGCGGTCCGGCGTCACCACCGACAGGGCGACGATCGCATACCCCTTGGCCTCGATCCGGCGGAGCACCTCACCGGTGAGGCCGCGCGAGAACCCGTCGGGCTTGACCAGGACCAGCGAACGCTCCGTCGTCGTCACGCGCCTAACATTAGTGGCCCGCCTCAGGCACTCGTCCGGCCTGGATCGCGTCGATCCGCTGTCCCTGCCACAGGCAGACGACCCACAGCAGCGTGAAGATCACGCCGACGATCGCCATCATCGGCAGGACCAACGCGCTGGCGAACGTCGCCGCCTGGATCAGCCATCCCAGCGTCACCCCGAACGGCGTCCGCATGAGACCGGCGGCGACGAGGCACAGCACGGCCAGCCCGCTGCCCACCAGAAGGTAGGCCCCCGCCCGGGGATCGCCGGTCACCTCTCCGAGCGCTCGCGCCACCAGCGCCCCGAAGAAGACGATCACCGACTGGCCCCCGAGCACCAGTGCGCCCATCCGCCAGGTGAACTTCCCGGTCGCGCCGAAGAACGGGAGGGCGGCCATGCGCCTCAGAGTATGCGGCGAGTCACCGGCGGTCCGAAACCACGTCTCACACGCCCGGATGGTCCGCGAAGAACTGCTCGAGGATCGGCAGCAGGATTGTGTCGCGGCGGGTCACCTGCATGTGGGTCGTGGCCGGGAGGACGGCCAGCGCCGAGCCGGGGATCTTGTCGAGCATCACGGCGGCGTGCGACACGAGGGTGAAGTCGGTGTCGCCCTGCACGACGAGCACCGGGCAGGAGATGCCCGCGAGCTGCTCGTCGGTCCAACCGGCGAAGTCGCTGTCCATGCCGCTCAGCGACATGAGGAACGCGTCGAACTGCTCCGGATGGGGCGACAGCCGCTGGTAGGCCTCCTTGAACTCGGCGAAGTCCTGCGCCGTCGGCATGATCCGCGACGTCTCGAACGTCGACGGGTCGGCGAGGTCCGGGTGCATCCCGTCCTTGCTGATGCTGGCCGAGATCGGGACGATCGCCGTGAGCCGCCCGGGGTTGCTCACGGCCATCTCCAAGGCGACGCCGGCTCCCAGGCTGTGGCCGAGCACCGCCGCCCGCTCGATGCCGAGGTGGTCGAGCAGCGCGACGACGTCCGACGCGAGGTTCGGGTAAGTGATCTCCCGGTCGATGTTCGCCGTGCGGCCGTGGCCCTGCATCTCGACACCGATGACGGTATGCGTCCGCGCCAGTGTCGGGATCAGCGTCGCGAAGTTGAGGTCGATGGTCAGCATCCCGCCGTGCAGCAGCACGAGCGGCGCGCCCGACCCGTAGGTCTCGTAGTACAGGTGCAGGCCGTTGACGTCCGCGTAGCCGGTCGCTGTTGGGGTGATGGTCATGTCCGCGTCCTTCCGAGGTCGAGGTGCTGTCACCTCTGCTACGAATGAGAACCCGCGCAGAGGACAGCCGGCGTCAGGTGTCGTCGGCGCCAAGCAGGAGCCGGGCGTCGGCGGCCGTCACGACCGAACCCGTGACGAGCACTCCCCCGCCCATGCCGTCCTCCTCAGCCAGCGTGACCGCGACGTCGATCGCGTCCGGCATGGAGTCGTTCACGGTGACCCGATCCTCGCCGAAGATCTCTGCGGCGATCTCCCCCAGCTGGCGCGGGGGGATCGACCGCGGCGACGTGTTCCGGGTCACGACGACGTGGTCGAGCGCCGGCTCGAGGATCTCGAGCATCTCGACCGGCTCCTTGTCGGAAAAGATCGCCACCAGCCCCACGAGCTTGGTGAAGGTGAAGGCGTCGCTGAGGGCGGACCGGAGCGCTCGCATACCGGCCGGGTTGTGCGCCGCGTCGACCAGCACCGTCGGCGACCGACGCACGACCTCCAGCCGACCGGGGGACGTCACCTCGGCGAACCCCTGGCGCACGACCGCGAGGTCGAGCCGCTGCGCGCCGCCGCCCACGAACGCCTCGACCGCGGCCAGGGCGGTCGCGGCGTTGCCGGCCTGGTGCTCGCCGTGCAACGGCAGGTAGACGTCCGGGTAGTCGCCGGCCAGCCCGCGGAACGAGAGCTGCTGGCCCCCGACTGCGACCTCGCGTGCGGTGACGCCGAAATCGTTGCCCTCGAAGACAACTCGGGCGCCAACCTCGTTCGCGCGGTCCAGGAGGATCTCCGCGACGTCCCGCTCCTGAACCGCAGACACCGTGATCGCCTCCGGTTTGATGATCCCCGCCTTTTCGACGGCGATCTCCTCGACGGTCGACCCCAGCAGCCGGGCGTGGTCGACCGCGACCGGCGTGACGACGGCGACCTGCCCGTCCGCGACGTTGGTCGCGTCCCAGGTGCCGCCCAGGCCCACCTCGACGACGGCGACGTCGACCGGGGCGTCGGCGAACGCCGCGTACGCGAGGACGACCGACATCATGAAGAAGTTCAGCCGGTGTCCTCCGGCCGCTACCGCGCGCTCGTCGACCAGCTGCACCATGGGCGACACCTCGTCGTAGACGTCGACGAGCCGCTCGGGAGCGATCGGCTCGCCGCCGATGGTGATCCGCTCGCGGAACGAGTGGAGGTGCGGCGAGGTGAACCGGCCGGTGGTCAGGCCCATGGCGGACAGCAGCGAGTCGATCATCCGGCTCGTCGACGTCTTGCCGTTCGTGCCGGTCAGGTGGATGACTGGGTAGGCGCGTTGCGGGTCTCCGAGGAGGTCCATCACCTCGCGAACGCTGTCGAGCGTGGGGTCGACCTGCGTCTCGGGAGTACGCGAGAGGATCTCCTGCTCGACGTCGAGCAGCCTTCGCAGCGTGTCCGGATCCGGGGTGTCGAGACCGCTCGGCCGCTTGCGCCGTGGTCTCTCGCTCATCCGGCCGCCACCGGCCTGGCCATCCAGATGTTGTCGGGCAGGCCGCCGGAGCCCGGCTCACGCTCGACCTCCTCGAACCCCTTGTGGGCGTAGAAGCCCTGTGCGTTGAGATGCCCGTCGAGGTAGGCGGCACGGATCTCGGGATAGAGCCCGCGGGCGCCCTCGACGACGCGCTCCAGCAGCCGCGCACCGATGCCCCGCCCTTGGTACTCGGGCAGGACGTAGAGCTTCCACAGCACCAGTCGGCCGTCATGCGGGCCTGCGGCGACGACCCCGACCACGACGCCGTCGACCTCGGCGACCGTGACCCGGCCCCTGGTGATCAGCGGTCGGATGGCATCGGCGCCCCACCACTTGGCCAGGCCCATGGCCACGAAGTCGGCCCCGGCGATCGGCTCGTAGGTCGTCGGCCACGTACCGTGGCCCACGGCGATGATGCCGTCGAGGTCCGCCTCCACGGCCGGGCGGACCATCACGTTCACGACGGCGGGCATCAGGCCGTCCTCCTCACCTGCAGCCGCGCGCGGTGGCCGTCGCCGACGGTCACTTCGGCGACCCCGTTCCCGGCCCGCAGGTCGTCGAGCCGTGGCGACGACCCGAACTGGGTAGCCAGCGTCTCGCCGACGAGGTGGTCGCGGTGCGCCACGGTCGCGTCGAACACCGCCTCGTCGCCGGTCACGGTGAGCGAGATCCGGTCACTGACGTGCAGACCCGCATCGCGGCGGGCTTGCTGGACGGCCCGGACCACGTCGTTCGCGAGACCCTCGCGTCCGAGCTCCACAGTCACCGCGGTGTCGAGGACGACGAACCCTCCGCCGGGCAGCATCGCCACGGCCTGCTCGGCGCGGTCGGTCGCCGACTCGACGACGGTCTCGATGGTGTACTCGCCCTCCTCGAGGGCCAGGCCTCCGGCGGTCACGGTTCCGTCCTCGGCCGTCGACCAGTCACCCGACTTGGCGGCCTGAATCGCGGTCTGGACGTGCCGGCCCAGTCGTGGGCCGGCGGCGCGGGCGTTCACCGTGAGCCGTCGGGTGACGCCGAAGTCGGCCTCCGTCGCGTCGGCCAGGTCGACCAGGCGCACGTCCTTGACGTTCACCTCGTCGCGAACGACTGCTGAAAACGCCCGCAGCGCATTCGAATCCGGCGTGACGACGGTCAGCGAGGCCAGCGGCAGCCGGGCCCGTAGCTGAGCGGCCTTGCGCATCGCCGACGCCGTCGAGCAGACCGCGCGGGCGCGATCCATGGACGCCACGAGCGTCTCGTTCTCCGGCAGGTCCTCGTAGGACGGCCAGTCGGTCAGGTGGACCGACCGCTCCCCCGTCAGTCCGCGCCAGATCTCCTCGGTCGTCAGCGGAAGCAGGGGCGCCACGACGCGGCATACCGTCTCGAGCGTCGTGTAGAGCGTGTCGAAGGCGGCCATGGCTGACTCGTCCTCCCCACCCCAGAACCGGCCTCGCGAGCGCCGGATGTACCAGTTCGTGAGGACGTCGAGGAAGCCCCGCATCGTGTCGCACGCGTTGGCGACCTCGTAGGCGTCCAACTGCGACTGCATCGTCGCGACGAAGTCACGCAGCTTGGCCAGGAGGTACCGGTCGAGCACGTCGGTCGAGGCCGTCGACCACCGCGCGCGGTAACCCGACCCGCCGTCGGCCGCGTTGGCATACAAGGAGAAGAACGACCAGGCGTTCCACAGCGGGATGAGCACCTGGCGCACGCCGTCGCGGATGCCCTGCTCGGTGACGATCAGGTCGTTGCCGCGCAGGATCGGCGAGGACATGAGGAACCACCGCATCGCGTCGGCCCCGTCGCGGTCGAACACCTCGCTGACGTCCGGGTAGTTGCGCAGCGACTTGCTCATCTTCTGGCCGTCCGAACCGAGGACGATCCCGTGCGACACGCACGACGAGAAGGCCGGTCGGTCGAATAGCGCCGTGGCGAGGATGTGCAGCGTGTAGAACCAGCCGCGGGTCTGCCCGATGTACTCGACGATGAAGTCGCCCGGGAAGTGGTGCTCGAACCAGTCGCGGTTCTCGAACGGGTAGTGCACCTGGGCGAACGACATCGACCCGGAGTCGAACCACACGTCGAGCACGTCCTCGACGCGGCGCATCGTCGACCGGCCAGTGGGGTCGTCCGGGTTCGGGCGGGTGAGCCGGTCGACGTAGGGCCGGTGCACATCGGTGACCGTCACCCCGAAGTCACGCTCCAGCTCCTCGAACGAGCCGTAGACGTCGATCCGCGGGTAGCGCGCGTCGTCGGACTTCCATACCGGAACCGGGCTGCCCCAGAACCGGTTTCGCGTGATCGACCAGTCGCGCGCGTTCTCCAACCACTTGCCGAACTGGCCGTGCTTGATGTGCCCGGGCGTCCAGGAGATCTCCTCGTTGAGCTCGAGCATCCGCTGCTTGATCTTCGTCACCTCGACGAACCAGCTCGACACCGCCATGTAGATCAACGGCTCTCGGCACCGCCAGCAGTGGGGGTATGCGTGGTCGTAGCTTTCACGGCGCAGCAGCACGGTGCCCTCGGTGACCGCACCGGGGTCGCCCTCCCCGCGCGTGCGGGCCTTGAGGTGGTCGATGATCGGCAGGTTGGCGTCGAAGACGAGCATGCCCTCGTAGTCGGTGACCGGGTACAGGAACCGACCGTCCGCGCCGACCGGCACGACCGGCTCGATCCCGGCCGTGTCGGTGACGATCTTGTCCTCCTCACCGAAGGCGCCGGCCGTGTGGACCAGCCCGGTGCCGTCCTCGGTGGTGACGAACTCGGCGGGGAAGACGTGGTGGGCGCGTGGGTGCCCGAGGTAGTAGCCGAACGGCGGGGTGAACCGGCGGCCGAGCAGGTCGGTTCCGCGCAGCCGCTCGACGACGTGGTCCTGCGGGTCGTCGCCGTTCGGGAACAGGTCCTTCGCGTATGCGGCCAGCCTCGCCTCGCCGATGACGTAGCGCTCGAGGGTGCCGGTCACGTCGGACTCGACGACGACGTAGTCGATGTCGGGGCCGACCATGATCCCGAGGTTCGCGGGAAGGGTCCAGGGCGTCGTGGTCCAGACCAGGGCCAGCTCCCCGGTCTCGAGCCGCAGACCGACCGTGACCGCGGGGTCCTGGCGGTTCTGGTAGACGTCCTCGTCCATCCGCAGCTCGTGGTTGGACAGCGGCGTCTGGTCGTTCCAGCAGTACGGGAGGACCCGGAAGCCCTCGTAGACCAGGCCCTTGTCGTAGAGCTGCTTGAACGCCCACATGACCGACTCCATGTAGTCGGGGTCGAGCGTCTTGTAGTCGTGGTCGAAGTCGACCCAGCGGGCCTGCCGTCGCACGTACGCCTGCCACTCGTCGGTGTAGCGCAGCACCGACTCGCGGCACTTGGCGTTGAACGCCTCGATGCCGAGCTCGAGGATCTCCTCTTTGGTCTTGATCCCGAGCTGGCTCATCGCCTCCAGCTCAGCGGGGAGCCCGTGGGTGTCCCAGCCGAACCGGCGCTCGACCCGGCGCCCGCGCATGGTCATATACCGGGGGACGATGTCCTTGACGTAGCCGGTGAGCAGGTGGCCGTAGTGCGGGAGCCCGTTGGCGAACGGCGGCCCGTCGTAGAAGACGAACTCGTTGGAGCCGTCCTCGCCCGCGTCGCGGTTCTCGACCGACGCGTGGAAGGTTCCGTCCTCGTCCCAGTACGTCAGGACGCGCTCCTCGATCTCCGGAAAGCGCGGGCTGGACGGCACGTGCGGGTACGGCGCCTGGGCGCCCGGAGGCTGCGGCGAATGCTCGCTCATCGGTGGGTCGGCTCCTGCGGATCGGTATGCGGGTCTGCGTGGTCTCTCGCTGCGAGGACGACGTCGCCGCCGCGGTACCACCCCGCTTGCCGCACGCTGGACGCATACGGCCGCTCTGGCCGAAGGCTGTGACGGGCCCACCCGTCCGGGTCTAGTAGGAGCCTGCGCTCTGTTCTTCCGGAGGCTCGCCGCTGATGACGGCTCCAACGCCTGTTCACCCAGTCTACCGGCGCCGGGCCACTGCATTTCCGGAGGACTGGTAGAACCGTGGCATGACGGAGACGGAGGTCGCGGCCGGCTGGCTGACCCGCGAGCAGCTGCGCGACGCCCGGGAGCGGCTGCCGATCCTCTACGTCGAGGCCGTCCCCGTCCGGGTCGACGAGCGCGGCGTCGTCACGTCGATCGGGCTGTTGTTGCGCGCCTCGTCGGAGGGGACGATCGACCGCGAGCTGGTCGCCGGGCGGGTTCTCTACCACGAGCGGATCCGCGACGCCCTCATCCGGCACGTCGAGAAGGACCTCGGTCCGCTCGCGATGCCGCGGATCCCGCTGTCGCCACAGCCGTTCACGGTGGCGGAGTACTTCCCGACGCCGGGCGTGACTCCGTTCCACGACCCACGGCAGCACGCGGTGGCGCTGGCCTTCGTGGTTCCCGTCATGGGTGACTGCTCACCTCAGCGGGACGCGCTGGACCTGGCCTGGGTCACGCCCGACGAGGCGGCCGCGCTCGCCGCGCTCGGCGACATGGGCGGCGGCCACGGGGTGCTGCTGCGCCAGGCGCTGGCCCACGTGGGGCATCCCGTCTGAGGATTTCCCTAGGACGGCGACGTCACGCGTAATACTGGGCAGTAACCAACCGAGGGGTGGGCCCATGAGCACGGGAAGCGCCGAGACCAGCAGCAGGGAAACCAGCGCGTCGAATGGCAGCATCGGCAAGGCCGGCACCGCCGACGGG
>DATLQE010000023.1:0-6529 GCA_035535335.1 Lapillicoccus sp.
CTGCTCACCGTGGCCGTGCGGTGAGGTGAGCGCCCCGGCGGGCGTTGCCGCATACCTGTCCTGGGCCGCCCCAGCCGCGCTGCCCGCCCACGGGGTCGGGAACCGTTCCGACCTGCCATTGCCGTTCGAGGCGCTGCTGATCGGGGCGGCGCTGGCCTTGCTCGCATCGTTCGTCGGCCTGGCGTTCCTCTGGCGCGAGCCGCGGCTGCGGCCGGAGGACGGTTGGGAGGTGCCCCGCGGGGTCCAGGCGGTTCTCGACGCCCGTTGGTTCCGGGGGCTGCTGGCCGGACTGTCGCTGCTGCTCACGTGCTGGGTGCTGCTGGCGCTGGTCCTCGGCCGGGACGACGCGAACAACCCGGTTCCCTACGTCGTCTACGTGTGGCTCTGGGTCGGGATGCCGTTCCTCTCGCTGGTGTTCGGCGCGATCTGGGCAATCCTCAATCCCGTTCGCTGGCTGCACCGAGGCATCGCCGCCCTGGCGCGCATCCCCCGCGACTTCACGCTGACCGACGTCGACCTGGGCTTCTGGCCGGCCGCCGCCGGGCTGTTCGCCTTCACCTGGCTCGAGCTGGTGGCGCCGGACCGAACCACGATGCTCGTGCTGCGCCTCGCCATCGGCCTCTTCGTCCTGGTCAGCATCGTCGGATCGCTGAGCTTCGGAGAGCGGTGGTTTCGTGAGGGCGACCCGTTCGAGGTGCTCTCGCGGCTCTACGGCCAGCTGTCACCGCTCGGACGGCGTCCGGACGGACGCCTGGTGCTGCGCACTCCGGTCCACGGCCCGAGCCTGCTCGCTGCGCGGCGTGGGTTGCTGGCGACGGCCGCGGTCATGCTCGGTGGCACGGCCTACGACAGCCTCACGGCCGACATCCGGTATGCGGGTTCGGTCCAGTCCACGGCCGCGCCGGACCTCGTGCGGACCGCGACCTTGCTGGGCGTCATCCTCCTGGTCGGCGGCGCCCTGCACCTGGCCGCCGCCGTTTCCGCCTGGCTCTCGGGCGTGCCGGTTCGCGGCATGGCGGCGGACCTGGCGCCGTCGCTGCTGCCCATCGCGGCGGGATACCTCGTCGCCCACTACTACTCGCTGCTCGTCTTCCAAGGACCGCGCACACTGGCGCTGCTGAGCGACCCCCTCGGTGTGGGCGCCAACTGGCTCGGAACCGGCGGCGTCGCGCCGTGGGGCTGGCCGATCCAGCCCACCCTTGTCGCGGCCGTCCAGGCGGGAGCCATCGTCCTCGGACACGTGCTCGGGGTGGTCGTGGCGCACGAGCGGGCCATCCGGGTGCTTCCCCGCCGGGCCGCGGTCGTCGGCCAGGTCCCGTTGATGGTGCTGATGATCGGCTACACGGTGGGCGGTCTGTCGCTGCTGTTCAGCGGCTGACTCGCACCTTGCGCCGACGCCGGCTGCTGCCGACGGGGGCACCGGCGACCTTCTCGGCGATCGTCCGCACCGCAGGGCGCACCGGGGACTGCGGCGCGCACTCGGCCAGCGCCCGCCCCTCGAGAAGGGCTGCGTCCAGCGCGGCGGGGTCGTCGGGCACGAAGAACACCTCGGCCACACCGGCGAACCGCGAGAGCGCCTCCGAGACCCGCCGCTCGGGACGAGATCCCACCGCTCCCGAGCGGACCCGATTCACGCAGACCGTCGGCACCGGCGCCTGGACGGTCCCGAGCTCCTGGAGACCGCGAACCAGACGCTGCAGACCAACCGGGTCACAGCCGCCCACCGCGACGACCTCGTCGGCCACCGCGAGGGTGGTCAGCGTCGCGGCGTTGCGCCGCGGCGCCATCGTGTCGTAGCTGAGCTCCTCGTCCTCCTCGAGGTTGAACCCACAGTCGACGACCACCACCTGACCCAGCGACCGGCACAGGGTGAGAACCCGTTCGAGCGCGGCGGCCCGGATCTCCGGCCACCGCTCCGCCTTGGGGATGCCGGTCAGGACCCGCAGCCCCCCCGTCGCCGTGGGCGCCAGCCGGGCCAACGTCGGCAGGTCGAGGGCGCCCTGGTCGGCGGCCCGCGTGGCCGCCGCAATGCCCGGCGCCTCGTCGAGGAACGACAGCGCCTGGGCCACCGAGCCGCCGTAGGTGTCGGCGTCGACGAGCACCGTAGGGATGCCAAGGCCGGACAGCTCGGTCGCCAGGGTGACGGCGATCGTGGTCCGACCCGGGGCTCCGGTCGGGCCCCAGACGGCGACCACCCGGCCGGCCCCGGCGTCGACCTCGTCCCTGGGTGCGCCGTCCTGTGGGCCATCCTGGAGGCGCTCGGTCACCCCACGGACCGGATCCTCGGGCGACGAGCCCGGCTCTCGCATACGGCCGGGTTCGGCGTCGCGAAAGGCGTCGAGCTCGCGCTCGAAGGCGTCGAACGCCGGGTCGGCGGCCTCCGCGGTGAGGGCGGCTTCGAACTCGGCGAGCTCGGCGTTGCCCGGGACGACCCGAGCGATGCCGAGCTGGAGCAACCGCCGCTCGGAATCCTCGTCACCATGGGCGGCGATGCCGACCACCTGGACTCCGGCGGACCGCAGCTGCATCACGGCGGTCAGGTCGAGGCCGCGCAGGTCGCTGGAGACGAGGGCGACCGTGCCGAGGCCGGCCGCGGCCGTGGCGACGAGATCGGGCAGATCGGCGCAGCGGCGCACGATGGTCACCTCCCGCGACGCCCCGAGCAGGGTCGCCACGCGGCTGTCCCAGCGGTTGCCGAGCGCGGTGAGGACGTCGGTCACGAGGTGCCCTGGCCGGGGACCGGTACCAGGGTGAAGCGCGACTGCCGGTCGACCGCGGCGATGATCTCGGCCACCTTGTCGCGAGGCACCCGCAGCTGGACCGCCATGCTCGATGCGGCGGCACCGAACCGGCTGGCGTCCGGGTTCACCGGGGAGACACTGACCCGCTCGAGGGCGAGTGTCGCCTCGAGGTAGCGCTCCTGGGTCGACTGGGCGTCACGGGAGCTCACCCAGACGTCGACGACCGCGTTGGCCGGCAGCCCGCGGGCGGAGTTGGCGTCGACCTCGACGGTGACCGGCTGCACCGTGACCGAGGAGCGGGTGCCCACCGCGGAGACCGGAACGAGCTCGCCGTCGGGGATGTCTCGCAGCGCGAAGCTGTCGTCCGGGACGGCCGAGCGGGCGGACAGGTACCGGGACGTCTCGTCGCCGAGCTGGACGTCGACCCGGCGCACGTTGTCGGAGGTGAGGTGGTCACCCGGCCGGATCGCCGTCGACGCTGCAAACATCGGGACGGTGTCGTCCGAGCCGGCGATGATCCGCGCCCCGAGTGCCGTGCCGAGCAGGACGAGGACGAGCCCGACGAGAAGTCGGGCGTCCCGCCACGACGGTCGCTGCAGTCGCTTTGCCGTCGGTTCGGGCAGCTGAGCCACGCCTTCTCCTTTTCGCCCCATCTTCACGTGCGTCGTTCCCCGCTGCGGCGGTGCGCATCCAATTCTGGCCGAGCGCCTCCGGGCGGGTCACCTGCATCTCCTCGCTGTGGAGAACCTGCCAGTTGGGATACTCGTTGTGGAAGAGTAGACGCGCCAGGGGGACACATCGCCTACAGTAAAGAGCCGGTAAAGAACGCCGACTTGTGTCCGAGTGGCGAGCGTCGGGAGACCCCCGGCCCACCACTGATTATCCGAAGCGAGGACTAACCCCAGCATGCCCACGCAGCGCTTCCTTCAGCTCACCGAGGTCTCCGAGATTCTCAACATCTCCGCCGCCCAGGCCTACGCCCTGGTCAGGTCCGGTGAGCTTCCGGCCATCAAGGTCGGAGGTCGCGGCCAATGGCGGGTCGAGACGACGGAGCTGGAGAATTACATCCAGCGCATGTACTCCGAGACCCGCCAGTTCGTCGCCGCCCACCCGTTCGGCACGGGCACCGACGACATCGTCTGACCCGGAGTCCGTCTCGGCTCCCCGCTGACGCGGAGGCCCAGCCCCCCAGGCCCTCCGCGTCAGCGGCGGCGGACGACCGCGATCCCGGCGAACGGGACCGCCCGCACGCCAAGAACGTTCTCGGCGCGACGCGGAAGATCAGCCGAGTGCTCCGCGACTTCCACATAGTCCTGACCGACACCGTCGATCGTGCCGGTGAGGACACTCCCGTCGACATCGACCACGTCGACCACCGCGCGGTCCCGGCTCACCGCGCGCAGTGCGGACCCGAGCCCGAAGCCCTTGGCGACCGCGCCGGTGTGCTCGGCGCCGGCGAGCCCGGTCACGGAACGGATCGCCGCGGTGGCCACGAGGACCGGGCGGTCGACGCGTCTCTCGGCCCCTGCGGATGCCACCACCGTGAGCGGATGTTCCGCGCGGTGGTCCAGCAGCACCCAGTCCGGACCACTGCCGGTGACGAGCCCGCGCAGGAGGCCGACGCCGGCCACGCGCATCTCCACCACGCTCCGGTCAACCGCCGCGGTGAACCGCTCGTGCAGACCGACCTGCGCCCGCTCACGCCGCGTGCGGTCGGCGACCTCAGCCGCGAGCTCGCGCGCCTCGTCGGAGGAAAGCTGCGCCTCGAGGTCCGCGAAGAGGCGCTCCCACCGCACGGGCAGGAGTGTAGCCAGCACCGTTGACAAAAGATCAAGAGGCCGTCAACATAAGCAAACCAAAGTAAACGGCAGTATTAAGGAGGACTGGTGCGCGCGAGTCCGGCAGTCCGTACGGTGCGGTCGGCGGCCCTCGCGACGTGCGCTCTCCTGGTCTGTACTGGCGGACTGCGACTGTGCTGGGCGGCGGCGGCGAGCCCGCTCGAGGCAGTCCAGGCGAGCGGACCGGATGCCCCCGACGACCTGATCGTCCTCGGCGCGGCGGCCGGGGGCGCCCTCCTTCTCGCCTGGCTCGGACTCGGCGCGATGCTCGCGGCCCTGGCGGCGACGCCCGGCGCCGTCGGCCGCCTCGCCGGGGCCGCGGCGGCTCGAGTCGCCCCGGCGGTGGTGCGGCGCGCCACGGCGGTCCTCCTCGGAACGGCGCTCGCGACGGCAGCGACTCCCTTAGCCCAGGCGGCCGAGCCGCAGCCACCCCCCTCCCGAAACCCCTCGACCGGCCAAGCCGTGGGACCGCCGGCGCCGGATCCGGGATTTGGCGTCACCGTGCGCCAGCCGGTCGCCGACGGCGCAGCCCCGGACCCCGGCGGCCCCGCGCCCGCGTCGACGGCGGTGACGGCACCGGACCCCGGCTTCGGCGTGGGCATGCCGGCAGCGACGCCGGCGCCGGCAGCGAGTCGTCCGGTCAACAGTCCCCCGACCGCAACGGGACTGGGACCGCTCGGCCCGGCGCCGCAGGAACGGTCCCTTAGCCCCTCCCGGACCGTCACGGTGATGCAGGGAGACAGCCTGTGGGCCATCGCCGCCAGGCACCTGGGTCATCACGCGACTCCTCTGCAGGTCGCGCGCGAGTGGCCGCGCTGGTATGCCGCGAACCGCACGGTCATCGGCCCCAACCCGAACCTCATCCGCGTCGGTCAGGTCCTGACCGTCCCAACCCCCGGAGCGCCGTGATGACCGCATACCAGCCGCTGCGCGCACTCCCGATCCCCCGGACGGAACCACCGGTCATCTCGTACGAGGAGGTTGTCGCCGCCATGACGACGACCGAGTCGCCCTATGTCCAGGATGCCCTCGCCCTCGACTACACCCCGGACGACGACCGGTACTTCGGTCGTCAGCGATCTCCCTCCAGCGACCTCCCCGATCCGGCGCGCTTCGCTCCGCAGCTCGCTCAGGCGCTGGTCGAGGTCATGGCCGGGGCCCGGCCGGCACCTCAAGTGATCCGGTGGACGAGCCCCGAGGTGTACGCGGTGCTGGCCCGCCGATCGCTGGTCGCCGCCCGTCGGGGCTTACAGCACTCCCGCCGGCCGATCGTCCGCCGAACCCGTGTGTGCGACGTCGCGGACGGCGTCGTCGAGGTCAGCGTCGTCGTGGTGCACCCCGACCGCCTTCGAGCCATGGCGATGCGGATGGCCGGCGTCGACCACCGCTGGGTCGTCACCGACCTCGTCGTCGGGTAGTCCGACGAGTCGCGAAACTTCGTGGTGCCGGACACGGAAACTCCGAGTCCGGCGGCGCAGGGATCGCAGCTACTTGCCGCGGCGGCGGGCCTTCTTGGAGGACCGCTTGGGCGGCCGGTTGCCGGAGCGGGTCTGCGGCGCTCCGTTGGCGCCCGGACCCGTCCCGCCGTCCTCGGAGACGTTGCGCTGCTCCACAGACCCGTCGTCGCTGGGCGCGGTGTAGCGGAGCTGCCGTGCGGCCGGACCGCCGAGCCCCTTCGCCGAGAACGCCGCCGGCACCCGAGCACCGCTGGGCACCGCCTCACGCGGTTGACCGTCAACCCGACCGTCCGGCGCGGACGACCCGTTCGACCGGCTGGCGACCGCGTCCTGGGTGTCCGGCGCCGCGGACAGTCCACCGACCATCTCGCTCACGGTCATCGGCTCCGGGGCCGGCGCCACGGCGTCCTGCGGCTCCACCTGGACTTCGACGTTGAAGATGTAGCCGACGGACTCTTCCTTGATCCCGTCCATCATCGCTTCGAAGAGCAGG
>DATLQE010000024.1:0-2886 GCA_035535335.1 Lapillicoccus sp.
GCCGAGGGGCGTCCGGCGCTCATGGGCGTCGTCAACGTGACCCCCGACTCGTTCAGCGACGGCGGGTACTGGTTCGAACCGGCCGCGGCCGTCGCCCAAGGCCGCGCTCTCGTGGCGGACGGTGCCGACCTCGTCGACATCGGCGGTGAGTCGACCCGGCCCGGCGCCGAGCGGCCGAGCGTCGCGGAAGAGCTGCGTCGGGTGCTTCCCGTCGTCGAGGCGCTGGCCGACGAGGACGTCGTTCTCTCGATCGACACGATGCGTTCCGTCGTTGCTGCCAGGGCTCTCGACGCCGGCGCCTCGGTCGTCAACGACGTCAGCGGCGGGCTCGCCGACCCCGACATGGTGCCGCTGTTGGCCGAGCGCGGCTGCCCCTACGTCGCCATGCACTGGCGCGGGCACAGCACGCGAATGCAGAGCCGTGCGGTCTATGACGACGTCGTCAAGGAGGTATGCGAGGAGCTCGCCTCCCGCCGCGACGCCATCCTCGCGGCAGGGGTTGCCGCGGAGCGGCTGGTCCTCGACCCGGGCCTGGGGTTCGCCAAGCACGCGGCGCACAACTGGGCGCTGCTCGCGCACCTCGACGCGCTCCTCGCGCTGGGGCAGCCGGTGCTCGTCGGGGCGTCCCGCAAGACGTTCCTCGGCCGGATCGGCGTCCCCGAGGGTGGCGACCCGCGACCGCCCAGTGACCGCGACGTCGCCACCGCGGTGACCAGCGTGGTCTGCGCACAGGCCGGCGTCTGGGGGGTCCGCGTCCACGACGTCGCAGGCACCCGGGACGCGTTCGCGGTACTCGGGGAGGTGGCCGCGCACCGATGACCGACCGCATCCACCTGCGCGGGGTCGAGGCCGTCGGCTTCCACGGCGTCCTGACCCGCGAGAAGCGTGACGGCCAGCCCTTCGTCGTCGACGTCGTCCTCGATCTGGACCTCGCCACAGCCGGCGAGAGCGACGACCTGCATGACACCGTCTCCTACGCCGAGATCGCCGGTGAGGTCATGGCCCGCATCACGGGACCCTCGTTCGACCTGATCGAGCGGCTGGCCGAGGTGATCGCCGACGACACGCTCCGGCACTCGCTCGTCGACGCTGTCACGGTGACCGTGCACAAGCCGCAGGCGCCGGTCGGCCACCCGTTCTCGGACGTCGCCGTCGAGGTGCGTCGTGAGCGCGGTCTCCCTGTGGTGGTCGCCCTCGGTGCGAACGTCGGCGACGCCCGGGCGACTCTCGAGAGCGCCGTCCGAGCCGTCGGCGCCCTTCCGGGTATGCGGGTCCGCGCGGTCTCACCGCTCGTCGAGACCGACCCGGTCGGCGGTCCTGAGCAACCCGCATACCTCAACGCCGTCCTGATCGGCGACACGACGCTCGAGCCGCCGGAGCTGCTGCGTCGACTGCACGAGATCGAGGCCGACCACGGCCGGAACCGCGAGATCCGTTGGGGGGCAAGGACCCTCGACCTCGACCTCATCCAGGCCGGCCGCGCCGGTGGGACCTCGGAGATCCGGGCTGACGCGTCCGAGCTCACCCTGCCGCACCCGCGCGCTCACGAGCGCGGGTTCGTCCTCGTCCCGTGGGCCATGGTCGACCCTCCGGCGACGGCTCGAGTCGGAGACCACGTCCGGCGCGTCGCCGAGCTGGCGGCGGATGTCGACACCAGCGGTGTCCGGCCCGGTCCGGACTGGAGCCCCGAATGGTGAGCCGAGCCGACGGCATCCGGACACGCACGCTCGTTGCCGTCGCTGTCGTGGTGGGCGGTGCGTCGTGGGTGGCGCTGAGGCTGCTGCAGGGGGGCGGTCGCGACCTGCCGTCGACCAGCTGGCTCGCCGTCTTCATCTTCGTGGCCCTGGCGCTGGGCCTGCTCCTTGCCGGACGCCCGGTCAAGCGGCTGGTCGCCGGGCGGGCCACCCGGCCGGTCAACCCCCTGTATGCGGCGCGCGTCCTCGCCCTGGCCCAGGCCGCGGCGCTCGCCGGGGCGGCCATCGTCGGGTGGTACGTCGCCCAGGTCCTGATGCTCGTCCCCGACGCGGACATCCCGTCGCAACAGCTGCAGATGCTGACCCTCGGGGTGCTCGCGCTGGCCGCCGCCGGACTGGCCGCGGTCGGGCTGCTCGTCCAACGGTGGTGCCGCCTGGAGGACGACGACCGGGGTGGACCGCGCGACGAGGTCGAGCGCCTCTGAGCGTGGTCGTCAGCGGTATACCTCGCCGCCGATCGTCCCCATGGTCGGGTTCAGAAGGGCGCCAGCCACCCAGTTCGGCCCCGCGTGGACGTACTTCGTCTTCGCGAGCGCCTCGGTCAAGGCGCCGAGCTTCGCCTCCGGCGTCGGGGCATACCAGAGGTACACCGCTTCGTTGTCGGCGAGGGCGCTGGCGCAGACGATCGCGTCGGGCGCCGGCGGGACCGTCGCCCCGGTGGCGGCGGGGGGCGCCGGGATGCGGATCGGGGCGACGGCGCTCGGGCACTCGAAGGCGGACGGCAGGTCGTCGACCGAGCGGAGCCGGTTCGAGTCGACCGGCGAGGTCCCGACCGACACGGGTACCGGCATACCGGGAAGGCCCGTGGACGTCGGGGACCCCGTGCCGGAGGTCGCCGGGCTCGGCGCGATCGCGGAGGAGCTGGTCGCGGCCGGCGTCGGGGTAGGTTCCGGCTCGCGGTCCGCACATGCGGAGAGCCCACCGGCACACACCAGGGCGCCCGCGGCGACGCGCGCCGCACGCCTACCGAACCTCACTTGTCGATGTCCCCCACGACGAAGAACATCGACCCGAGGATCGCCACCATGTCGCCGACCACGTGCCCGGGCAGCATCTGGGCGAGGACGGCGACGTTGTTGAACGACGCGGACCGCAGCTTGAGCCGCCACGGCGTCTTGTCGCCGCGGGAGAC
>DATLQE010000025.1:0-3244 GCA_035535335.1 Lapillicoccus sp.
CCTCGCCGGCATCGACATCGTCGTCAACACACACCTGCACTTCGACCACTGCGGCGGCAACCACCTCTTCGCCGGCAGGCCGATCTACGTCCAGCGTCGGGAGCTCGACGACGCGCGCAGCGAGGACGACTACACCATTCGTGAGTGGGTCGAGGCGCCCGGCGTGCGGTACGTGCCGGTCGACGGCGAACTCGAGCTGCTTCCCGGGCTCCGGCTCGTCCCGGCGCCGGGCCACACACGCGGCATGCAGGTGATCGTCGTCGAGACTGGCGGGCGTCCGGTCGTCGTCGGTGGCGACGTGGCGGTTTGGTTCGGCGAGCTCGACGAGCCGCACACCGAAGGCCAGCTGCGGGTGCGCGCGCTCGAGCCCGAGCTGGTCTGGCTCGCGCACGAGCACGAGCCGTGGCGACCCCGCACCGTCTAAGGCATCACGCCGGCGCTCTCTAGGCCTTCCGGGTCCTCGCTGGCGACCGTGCTACAACCCGAATCGTGCGCAATATCTGGGTCGTCTTGGCGGTCGCGGCCTGTGGCGTTGCTCTCGCGGTTGGCCTCGACCTCCTCGTTACGCACGGTCACGCGCGGACCTCTACGCCTGCGATGGCGTCCGTCCGGTTGAACTTCAGCCCCAGCTCCGGGTACGCGGATAGCGGCGTAGTTCGGCGATCCGGCCATGCGTGGCTGGCAACCGCCTCGGGTACCACGAACGTTGCGAACCAGGTGCGTATCTATCGCTGGAAAGGTGCCGGATGGAGTCTCACCGGAATCGTCAACGTGCCGGCACTGCCCTCGATTCGGGAGGGTGGGTTCGTAACCGCGGGTTCGCTCACGAGATCCGGAACACCCGATTTCACTCTGAACACCTACGGGGCCGACACACACTGGTCCAGTCGAGGTGAAGGCCAGTGACTGGCGGCGGTCATGCTCGCGGTCATTCCACCACGCACAACTCGCAGGACGGGAGAGGACCAGGCAGACTGGTCAGCTGACCTGACCAGCGAGAACGACACTGGGTCCCATCCGATGGACGGTGGGGAACCGACTCATGATCGCTCGGTCGCAGGTTCGAGGCCTGCCAGCCCCACGTAAAGCCACTGGTCAGAGTCCCTGTTAAGGTTGCTTTGCTTGCTCCGTCGTCATTCCCTCGTCTTTCTTCTGGTGTCAGAAGGCATGACGAAGCGGGACGGATCCGCCGCCGCGTCCACGCCGACGACACGGCCGACCTGGGGGCCCCGCTGTCCTACAGCGTGGAGATCCTGGCCGGCGACGATGATGGCCCAGGACCTGGACCCGGCCGCGGCCGCCCCTGTCCAAGTCCCGCCAGTGGGTCCTGACCGCTCTGCGCGCCGGCGGGGACCTCCAGACGGTCAAGCCGCTCGTGACCGGCTCGCCCAGGCCGGCCACCCGCTCAAGCCCCGCACCATCCAGACCGCTCTTTGAGAAGTGGACGGTAAGGAAGGAACGTCCTCACCAGCGCAGCCCATCACCACGAGAACCAGGCGGCCTCGCGGCGATGCTGGACGAGTGGTCGAGGTGACCGACGCGCTCCTCGGTGCAGGAGCTGGCGTCGCGGTAGGGTTCCTCTGGGAGCACTGCTGAGCGAGTTGTTGGCGGCTGAAAGCCACGCAGCAATTCACTGAAAGGGACCGCGGATGCCAGAGTTGGTCATCGACTTCATCACCTCGCTTGATGGATACGGGGCCGCTGAGGGCTGGCCCGGCTGGTGGGGCCTGGAAGGGCCCGAGTACCTCGCCTGGTTGGGAGACCACCCGGAGGCGGACTACACCGTCCTGATGGGCGCCAACACCTATCGGGTCATGTCCGGGTTGGCCAGCGACGGTGAGCCGGGAACCGATGCCCTGGCGGACCTGTCGAAGGTCGTCTTTTCGACCACCCTGACCGAGCCGCTGGCGTGGCCGAGCACCCAACTGGTCACCCAGGACCCCGTCGAGGCCGTGCGGGAGATGAAGGACCACGGCGCCAAGTCCATGCGTACCCTGGGCAGCCTCACTCTGTGCCGTTCGCTGCTGAAGGCCGGTCTCGTGGACCGTTTCCGCGTGGTCGTCTTCCCAGTCATCACCGGAAGCAGCGGTCGGGACAGGATCTATGACGGATACCCCGACGTCGCCCTCGACATGGTTGCCAGCCGCACCTTCGACGGTCGGCTGCAGCTGCTCGAGTACGTCCCCACGGTGCTGGCCGGGCCGCCCGGCACCACCAAGGCCGACGCCTAACCGCACCCGCCCCTTGCGACGCCGGACGTAGCGATTGGGCTCCGTAGCCGCAAGCAGACCAACCTGAGAAGGCATGGCAGACATCAGCATCACCCCCTTGGCGCCCCGGGAATTCCAGGTCGAGGTCCGCGAAGGCCAGCGGGAGACAACCCACCAGGTGACGGTGCCCGAGCGGCTCGGCGAGAGGCTTGAGCTCCGCGAGGACGACCTTGAGAGAGTCGTGCTGGAGTCCTTCCGCTTCCTCCTAGAGCGCGAGCCGGCCACGTCGATCCTGCGGCAGTTCTCACTCAGCGAGATCTCCCGCTACTTTCCTGAGTATCCAAGCGAACTTGAACGCCGCCTGTCCTGAATTACCTAGGTCGTTCTGCCACTGGCTGGGTGCCCCAACCTGTGCAGGCCGAGGTGGACCCCTCGGTGGACATGACGACGCCGCCGTTGAACCAGGTCAACGCCCTGTCGGCCGCTGACTACTTCGTGTATGCGGCCGATGCATTTCACCAAGGACGAGCTCCCACCCGTGGACGCGTTCTGGTCGGTGACGATGTATGACGCCGACGGGTTCCAGGTCGCGAACCCGATCAACCGGTTCGCCATCGGCGACCGTGACGCCCTTACCTTCAACGACGACGGGTCGCTGGATCTCTACGTCCAGCACGAGGATCCGGGCGCCGACAAGGAGTCGAACCAAGCGAACCTGACCGGCACAGGGGCCGCCGTCGACGGCGAAGCCGAGCATCCGTCTCGTAAGCCGGAACCGGGCCTGTCGCCCGCGGCGAGAGGTGCCGAACATCACACCCAGCCGGTGATGGGCGGCATCGCCTGCATGGACCCGGGCCCTCCATGCTGCGCATGGACTTACCGGCACCGTCCCGATCGAGGCGATCATCATGCGCCACGCCCTCATCACCATCCGCCTCCTAGACCAGGCCCGCGACGGAACCATCGCCCAGGCCGAGGCCGACGAGCGGCTGGAGCACCAGGCCCAGGCGACGCTCCGCGCCAAGCCTGCCGAG
>DATLQE010000026.1:0-6232 GCA_035535335.1 Lapillicoccus sp.
CCTTCGGGGTGAGCCCGAACGGGATGCCATGCTGACCGCGATCATGGACGCCAGCGAGCGGCGAATGTCGGCGGCCACGTGGCTGGAGGCCGCCATCGTGGTGGACGGTCGAAACGATCCGGTCTTGTCGAGGCGCCTCGATGATCTGATTCTCGCCGTAGGGCTCGAGATTGAAGACGTGACTCGCGATCACGTGGTCGCAGCTCGCGAGGCTTATCAAGCCTTCGGAAAGGGACATCACCGAGCAGGTCTCAACTTCGGGGACTGCTTTTCCTACGCCCTCGCCGCGATCAGGAACGCGCCGCTGCTGTGCAAGGGCGACGACTTCACACACACCGACGTGGAGCTCGTCGAGCTTCCGCGCCAGGAGTCCTAACTGCTGACGGGGAGCGATCCCGCGGCGGCCGGCTCCTCTTCCGGCTCCTGGCGCATCTCGGGCTGAAGTCGATAGATGACCTCGATCGCCACAGCCCCGACCGCCCCCACGGCCAGGGACTGGATGACCATCGGCGCCGGCGCGGCGAACTGGAAGAACTGCTGCGCGATCGGGATCGTGAACGCCCCCACCGCGATCAGCGCACAGCCCGCGACGAGCGCGGCCTTCCACGGCCGGAACGGCCGGGCCAGGACGACGAGGATCCAGAACGCCGCGACGAGCAACGAGATCGTCGCCGCGGTGGACGGGTGCCAGCACGTCTGCGCCGCCGCCTGCGGCACCGTGCCCTGTGAAGCCCCCGCGCACTGACCGGCCGTCGGGGTCTCGAAGACGACGTGCGCCAGCAGATACGACACGATCACCACGACGCCGCATACCGCGCCGGCCGGCACTGCGAACCGGAGGATCCGTCGCAGGAAGCCCGGGTGGTAGCGCCGCCGGTTCGGGCCGAGCGCCAGGAAGAACGCGGGGATCCCGATGGTCACCGCCGACACCAGCGTCAGGTGTCGCGGCAGGAACGGGAACGGCAGCGCGAACGCCGCGGCCGTGACGATGGCGATGAGGCTCATGACGTTCTTGGCGACGAAGAGGTTGGCGACCCGTTCGACGTTGTTGATGACCCGGCGTCCCTCGGCGAGCACGGACGGCAGGTGGGAGAACTTGCCGTCGAGCAACACCAGCTGGGCCACCGCCTTGGTCGCCTGCGCTCCGTTGTTCATCGCGACCCCGATGTCGGCGTCCTTGATCGCCAGCGCGTCGTTGACGCCGTCGCCGGTCATCGCGACGACGTGACCGTCCCGCTGCAGCGCGTGGACGAGCGCCCGCTTCTGCTCGGGACTGACGCGGCCGAAGACGGTCGTCTCCTGCACCACCGCCCGCAGCCCCTCGACGTCGGTGTCGACCGTGCGGGCGTCGCAGAGGCGCCCGTCGGGCAGGTCGAGACCGACGCGACGCGCGATGGCGCCGACGGTCTGCGGGTTGTCGCCCGAGATGATCTTGACGTGGACCCCCTGGGACGCGAAGTAGTCCAGGGTGTCCTTGGCGTCCGGTCTCACCTGCTCGGTCAGGGACACCAGCGCCAGACTCCGAAGGTCCGGCGGAAGCTCCTGGTGCCCGTCCAGAGCCGCTTCGCTGTGGCCGAGCATGACGACGCGTAGCCCGGTCTTCGCCTTGACCAGCGCCTGCTCCCGCAGCGGGTCGTCCGCCAGCAGCAGCACGTCCGGGGCGCCCAGGACGTACGAGCCCCGATCGGCGAACGAGGCCGCGCTCCACTTGCGGTCGGAGTTGAACGCGATGGTGTGGGTGCGGGTCCAGTCGGTCGGCGCGCTGAGGGCCACCGCGATCGCCCGCATGGTTCCGTTCGCGTTGGGATCGTCGGCCATGGCACCGAGCGCCGTCTCCAGCTCGGTGACCGGTCGTGGCTCCTCTCCGACCGGCTCGCAGGCGTCGTACGCGATGTCGCCGACGGTGAGTGTCCCGGTCTTGTCCAGGCAGACGACGTCGACCCGGGCCAGACCTTCCACCGCCGGGAGCTCCTGCACGAGGACCTGCTGCCGCGACAAAGTGACCGCCGCGAGGAGGAAGGCGACCGAGGTCAGCAGGACGAGGCCCTCCGGTACCAGGCCGACCAGGCCGCCGGTGGACCGGACGATCACGGTCCGCCAGTCGTCGGCGCCGTAGACCTGGATCTGCGACCAGATCTGCAGCGGCAGCGCCAGGACGATGACCCAGGTGATGTACTTCAGCAGCGTGTTGACCGACGCCTGGATCTCCGAGTGTGTCTGCGTGAACACTTTGGCTTGCGCCGCAAGCGAATTGACGTAAGACTCGGCGCCGACCGCCGCGGCGACGAACCGGCCACGCCCGGCGACCACTGTCGTCCCCGACCAGACCTCGTCGTCGATCTGCTTGGGGATGGGGTCCGACTCCCCCGTGAGGTTGGCCTCGTCGACCTCCAGTCCGGTGACCGAGTGCAGATGGCCGTCCGCAGGCACCTGGTCACCGGCCCGCAGCTCGACCAGCTCTCCCAGAACGACCTCCGTCGTCGGAACCTCGACGAGCTGGCGGTCGCGGACCACCCGAATCGTGGGCTGGTTGAGCAGCGCGAGCTGGTCCAGCTTTCGCTTGGCGAGGTACTCCTGGACGATCCCGATGCCGGAGTTGACGACGAGGACGACACCGAAGAGACCGTCGGCGACCGAGCCGGTGGTGAGCACGAGAACGAACAGCACGCCGAGGATCGCGTTGAACCGCGTGAAGACGTTGCTCTTGATGATCGTCCACAGCGGGCGCGAGGTCGCCTGCTCCGTGGTGTTGACCTGACCGCTCGTAACCCGTTCCGCGACCTGGGCGGAGGTCAACCCGGTGTCAGGATCCGTCGCGACGGCCACCGTCTCACTGTCCCAGAGAGCGGCGGTACGGCACACGCATACGGGATATGCGGTCAGCTGAGTGAGCCGACGACCCCCGCCTTGGTCAGCAGGTCGGTCATCTCGAAGGTCTCGTTGCTCCCGTACGTCGGAGTCCACGTCGGGTCCTGGCTGAGGAACGACTGGCTGTCGCCCTCGATGAGTCCGATGATCAACTCACCGACGATGCGGCCGCCGACGGGACCGAGATGCTCTCCGCCGGCCTTGACCTGCGCTTCGCGGAGGACGTAGAACCACAACGGCGTCCGTTCGTCGAGATCCTGTGCCGCGAGATCGCTGAGGTCGCTCTTGGCGAGTAGTGGAAGCTTCATGGCCTTGGCGACGGACTGGCCGGAGGGCACCTTCATGGTGAGGTTACGGAGCAGGTTGCGGGTCGCGAGAGAGTCCGGCGATCCCGTCGACTGGCCCATGAGGTGGAACAGGATGCTGGACAGCGTGGTGTCGATCATCTTGTTCGGCTTGGCCCGGCCGTCCCCGAAGTCGAAGAAGGTCTGCCAGTCGAGAAACCTTCTCGGAGCCCGGCAGCCACCGCGGAGGTCGTCGGGATCCGCCGGATTGGGGTCACCGGGCTTGAAGACCAGCCCGAAGAACTGCTGGGTGGGGTCCGTGGCGCTGGTGCCGAAGTTCCCGCGGTAGCTGGGCCGGACCTGCGAGTGGCCGAAGCGGTAGGCGGCGACGGAGAACTCGACAGGGATGAACGGGTCGTTCCGCCAGTCGTAGAACTTGCGGCCCTTGGTGAGGATCTTCTTCGTCATCGAGCTGCCGATGGTCTTCGGCAGGAACTCGTGGATGATCATCCACTGGTAGTGCCAGCGCACGATCCGCTGGGCTTCGGCGAAGACCTCCTCGAGCGTGTATGCGGTGCCGAGGTCCGCCTTGACGTCGGTGACCACGGCGTTGTGGAACCGAAGCAAGGCCAGCTGGAGCTGGCTGACCATGAGGTTCTCGTCGTTGCGCGGGTCCGCGATGAGGGCGACGTTCTGGCTGTTGCGCGGCACGTCGAATCGGGCGTGACCGTCGATGGTCTTCGCCGCCGAGCCCGTGATCTCCTCGACGAGCATGGTGGTGCGGCCACCGTCGACACTCTGGTCGTAGAGGTGCGGGCTCACCCCGGGGCCGCCGCCGTAGACGCTGTCGAGGTCGAGGGCGGGGATGCGGAAGTTCCGGATCGACTCCGGGTCCTGCCGGCGGGCCAGGCTGGACGTGGGGTCGAACGTCATGTCGTGGTCGAGGAACTGACCGAGGAACGTGAACCCCGCCGTCATCGTGGGGTTGTTCGGGTTGTGCACGCTCTTGGCGGGGTCGGTGATGAGCGTGACGGGGTCTGACAGGTCGTCCTGCGCGTCCATGACGCCGCCCGCTTGGCCGATCGCGCTGAGCGCTTGACGAATGGTCGGAGTGTCTGCCGCGAACGGCGGGAGGGTCGGGAACATCCGACCGAAGCGTCCCTGGTCGTAGAACGTGGAACGAGGGGTGGTGACACCAAGGTCAGCGTTTCCGTGGCTCATGTCGGGATGGAGCACGACCGAGGAGCCACTGATACGCATGGCCAACGGGACATGCCGACTTCACGGAACCGTCTCACACCTCCCAGCGGAGGGTTGGTGCCCCCGGAGGGGCAACAACCCTCCGCGTCAGTCAGTTACTGCTGGACGGCCATCTCCCCGAGCTCTGACCAGCTGTCCCCCGGCACCGTGAAGTTGACGATGTCCGGCGTGCGCTGCAGGTAGGCAGGCAGCTCGGACGTCGCCTTGGCGAAGTGGTCCGACCTGACGTGCGCGCCACCCGCCTCGTCGTCACGGAACGCCTCGACCAGGACGTACACGTTCGGATCCTCCAGGCTGCGCGACCACTCGAACCAGAGGCACCCGTCTTCCGCGCGCGTGGCCTCGGTGAACTCGCGAGCGAGCGACGGCCACTCGTCGGCGTGCTCGGGCTTCACGGGGAACCTCGCGGTGATGAAGATCAACACACCCTCCTCAGGGCTTCCGGATTCCGCGACCTCGGATGAGCCGCCGACCAAGTCGTGAGCCTTGCACGCGGCGCTGCTGACATCGTTGCGCGGTAACGATGGGCCAGACTCGTCTCGTGGACGAGCTGCTCATCGCCCGCAATCCGGACCCGGACTCTTCTCTGCCGTACCTACTCCGAGTTCCGCTCGGAGTCGGGCTGGTGTTTCGCACGTCCGGCACGTGGCCACGCACCAAGGCGCTGTTTTGCTACCCCGTGCACATCCGCGAGTGGCCGGAGAACGCCGAGGTGGTCGAACGCATACCCGTCCGCTCGTGCGTGCGGCGCGGAGCCGCCATCGACCTGGTGCTGGCGCGATCGCGAGAGAACCGGTCTCAGATCGTCTACACCAAGGGCCGTGGCCGCGACATGGTCTTCTGGCAGTCCGCGCGAACGCGCAAGCAAGCCCGCCCCAACGTCTCCTTGCCCACGGCCCGAGCGGCAGGCATACCCGATCTCAGCATCGTCATCGACTCCCATGAACGGTATGCGTACCGCTTCCCCGGACAGCAGGTACACACCCGCGTCGCTCCCCTGCGCTGCGGGGACTACGGAGTGGAGCTCGACGGGGAGCTGGTGGCGTCCGTGGAGCGAAAGTCGCTGTCGGATCTCGTATCCAGCATGACCGACGGGCGTTTGCGCTTCGCCCTCGGGGAGCTGGCCGCGCTGCCACGCTCGGCCGTCGTGGTCGAGGAGCGCTACTCCCAGCTGCTGAAGGTGGACTGGGTGCGTCCGGCGGTGATGTTGGACGGCTTGGCCGAACTGCAGGTGCGCTGGCCCAACGTGCCAATCGTGTTCTGTGAGAACCGTTCGCTGGCCGAGGAGTGGACCTACCGGTTCCTCGCGGCCGCCCGGGTGTGGGCCCAGACCGAGTCCTTGGCGGTCGCGCGAATTGAGGACGTCATGCGCGTCGCGCCGACTGTCGAGGAGCCGGCCGACCCGCCTCGCCTACCGCCAGACGACGACCTCCCCGTTTCGGTGGCCGAAGTCCGAGCGTGGGCGATGTCAGAAGGTATGCCGGTGGCGGACCGCGGTCGCCTGCGACCAGAGATCTGGGCCGCGTGGCGCCGAGCACAGGCCTTCCCGAGGCTGACCTAGTCCACGCGAGCCAGCCCGCTGCGAGCGCGCTTCCTCAGTAGCGCGCGTCTGTCCTCGTCGGGACGCGGAGGTGGGTCTCGAGGCCGTGACCGCAAAGGATCCCTTGCTATCCGTCGCGCACAGGAATACGTTTCGGCCGATCGGGGTACGGACGGAGATTTCATGAAGAAGGCACTTCTAGCGTGCGTGACGGCGCTCGCGGTAACCCTGGGGATGGCTTCCCCCGCCGCGGCGGCCCCTGTTCCATTGACGCCGGCGG
>DATLQE010000027.1:0-4025 GCA_035535335.1 Lapillicoccus sp.
CGCGCCGCGCAAGGCCCGGCCGAACACACCGGAGGGGTGCGAGGACTGCCTGCGCGAGGGACTGGTCTGGGTCAACCTGCGCATGTGTCTCGACTGTGGCAACGTCGGCTGCTGCGACTCGTCGATCGGCAACCACGCGACCAAGCACCACCAGAAGACCGAGCACCCGGTGATGCGGAGCTTCGAGCCGGGTGAGGCCTGGCGCTGGTGCTACGTCGACGAACTGCTCGGTTGAGCGTTCGTCAGTCGGCCATCAACCCGTGGGCGTGGGCCCAGCGCGCCGCGGCGCCGCGGTTCGGGACGTCCAGCTTGCGCAGGATGTTCGAGACATGCACGTTGACCGTTCGCACGCTGAGGAAGAGCTGATTGGCGATGTCGCCGTCGGTCAGGCCCAGAGCAACGAGCCTGAGCACCCGGTTCTCCTGGTCGGTCAGCGATCCCGCACCCGTTCCCCGAAGCCGGGCCGCCCGGCCCAGGCCGGCCACCCGACAGCGGCGAGCCAGGTCCTCGACCTCGCGCCGCAGCGGCACATGGCCTTCGCTCAGCACGTATGCGTGTCGCAGCGCCTCCGTGACGGCGGACCGGTCGAGGGGGCCGCGCGCAGCGCACTCCGCGGCGCGCCACCAGGCGTAGGCGGCCCGGTGCACGTAGTTCATGCTCGACCAGACGTCGGCGACCTGCACCCAGTCGTCGAACGTGTCATCCTCGGTGACGCGCTTGCGTTCAGCCTCCCAACCAGCGAAGTCGCCTCGGATCGGGGCGATCGTGTCTCGGGGACGTAAGGGGTCCTCGTCGAACTCGTCGACGAAGCGTTTCCGCAGTCCCTCGAGCGCCTCCCGTCTCCTGACCGCATCGTCGACGCCCGCCGAATCGCGTTGACGACGAGCCGTCTCGGCGAGGTCGGCGCTCGCTCGCATGGCCAGCGTGAGCAAACCACCACATAGACAGTGTTCAAAGGCCGCCTCGACGACCATCAGGTGGTGAAGACCCGATAGAGCAGCCTCGTAGGCGTGCGCGGGTTGCCGTGACCAGTGGTGGTGCTCCGCATCTAGCACCGCCTGCTCGCGGTCGGAGTCGAACCCGCCCCAGTTCCCCTCCCGCGGCGTCGGTTTATGGTCCCTGAGTAAATCGACGCGAGCGCGCATTTGGGCGATGGCTGATCGAATCGACACAGCCCCGGCCCATGTGGGCTGCGCGTACATGGAGTCCACCGTGGCAATCGCGTCCGCTATCCGGCCGAGCTCAATAGCCGCTTCAGCCCCGTTGAGTTGGAGCACCTGGGTACGGAATGCCGAAGCGAGTCCATGCTCTACCGCCATAGCGAGCCCGAGGCGAGAGGCTTCCAGGACGTCTTCGAGCTGTCCTGACTTAAGCCAGATGTCCGACAGCCCATAGACGTACGCCAGCCGACATCGGACGGTGCCGATGTCTAAGGTGATGTCCTCCGCTCGAGCGGCCAAAGAGTCGCTGCGATCCAAGTCCCCCGCTCTCTGCGCGATGGCCACCCTCCACACCAGGGCGTCGACGACTCGGGGCCACCACCCGCACCGCTCGGCCATCGCCTCGCTCTGTTGGAACCAGCGTTCAGCATCGGTCAGGTCCCCACGACGCGCGGCGGCGATGCCCAGGTAAAGGAGCAGCGATACCTGAGATTCACTCTCCGGGACGGCGTGGTCGTCCACGAGCTGTTGTGCGCGCGACAGTGAATCCGGGTCGGACGAGAAGATCCGTACTCGCGCCGAGTCGGCAAGGACGATTCCGCGTTCCGCCGAATCCGGCCAGCCGTGGAACGTCTCCCACAGTCGTTCGGCCAGCTCGACTTGCTCGCCCCGACGACCGGCGCCGTCGAGTGCGGAGAGAGTACGGGTCGCGAACTTTCCTTGTCCCTTTCCCGGATGACGCGTCTCCGGGTGCTGGTCCCATAGGTCCATGACCCTCTGGCCCCAGTTCCCCGCCTCGTCGAAGGCGGTGAGCTCCCACGCTCGGTCGGCGGCCACGATCGCCGTCCGCAGCTCGTCGCGCCACAAGCCGGCCGCGCGGTAGTGCGCGGCCGCCTCGGGAGCGAGGTCACGCGGCGAGATGCTCTCCAGCACCGCCGCCAGACGCTCGTGCAGGTCGGCGGAGAGTCCGGTGGACCGAGCAATGGCTGCCTCCCGCAGCAGGGCGTGTCGCGGCCTGACGGTCTCACGCTCCACAACGACCAAGGCGGCTGTCGCGAGCTCCTCCACCCCCGTCCGACCGTCGTCACCCATCCCGCTGACGGAGGCAAGCTGGGCGACGGTCAGCGGACGACCCGCATACGCGAGAAGGGTCATCAACAACCGGCCGTGGCCGGACACGGAATCCAGCCGCGCGCCCAGCAGGCCGGCCACCCGTTCCGGCAGTGCCGATTGGTGGGACGAGCCCAGGGCCGCGAGTAGCTGCTCGGTGAAGAACGGGTTTCCCTCGCTGCGAGCGAAGATCGAGTCGGCGGCCTCCGCAGGGACCGCCACCCCGAGCTGACCCAGCTGCTGCTCAAAGGCTTGGCGGTCCAGCGGTTCGAGCCGGACCTCCGCGATCCGGGACGACGTTTGGACGCGGGACAACCAGGACCGGGCCGGGATGCCGAGGTCCGACTCGTCGCTGCGGAAGGTCGCCACGAGCAGCAGGTCCGCGTCGGCGCGGCCCAGCATGAGGTAGGACAACAGGTTCAGCGTCTTGGGATCGGCCCAATGCACGTCCTCGACAACAAGGACGACCGGCCTTGCGTCAGCCATCTCAGCGAGCAACTCGCCGATCGCAAGAAACAACTCTTCCTCTGCGGTTTCGACACCCTCGCTTGGCAGATCGTGCTGAGGAAGCATCGCGTGAAGCGCGGCGCGAAGAGAAGGTCTCAGAGAGCCCAGTGCACGGGCGACCGCGGGCCGGACTGCAAAGTTTCGCGAACCCAAGGCGTCCATGACTGGCAGCAGGGGCATGGCGTCTGACAGAGGTGCGCAGCGGCCCTCGAGGTGCAGACCGCGTCGGCCGGCGACCCACCGAGCCACCAAACTGCTCTTGCCTACGCCGGCGTCGCCGACGACTAGCAGGTGGCGATTGGCGTCGGCTCCGGCGTCGAGCTGATGTAGCTCGGCGTCCCTGCCCACCAGAACCGGAGCACCGGCCATGGACTCATGATGCCGCGTGATCCTGCTCAGATGGGACCACCACTTAGGCTCGCGGCCATGCCGACGCCCCGAGTGCACCTCGTCCTCGCGAGCGCCTCACCGGCTCGCCGGGCGACGTTGCGCGCAGTCGGCATCGAACCGACCGTCATCGTCAGCGACATCGACGAGACGATCGCGGTGGCCGACGCCGAGAGCCGGCACGCCAGGCTCGAGTCGGCCGACGTCGCCCTGCTCCTCGCGCGCGCCAAGTGCGAGGCGGTCGCCGCGGATCTCACCACGAGCGCCGTGGTCCTCGGCTGCGACTCGGTTCTGGAGCTGGACGGCGAGGCCCACGGCAAACCGCGCGGCGCGGCTGAGGCGACCGACCGCTGGCGGCGGATGCGTGGCCGAGCCGGCACGCTGCATACCGGCCACTGGCTTCGCGACGAGCGACCGGCGGACGAGGGAGGCACGGGCGCCACTCTCGGCGCCACCGCCTCGACCACCGTCCACTTCGCCAGGCTCACGGACGACGAGATCGACGCGTACGTCGCCACCGGGGAGCCGCTCCGGGTGGCCGGCGCGTTCACCCTCGACGGGCTCGGCGGGGCGTTCGTCGAGGGCATCGAGGGTGACCACCACAACGTTGTCGGTCTCTCACTGCCTCTGCTGCGCGAGCTGCTGAGGGAGGTTGGAATCGGCTGGTTCGACGTCGCCGGCATGCCACCGCGTTAGTCGGGGTCCCCGCGAAGTATCGGAGCGGAGAACTTCGTGGGGTGACTAGTCGCAGTTGGGCACGCCCTGCCAGCAGGGGGCCTGGTCGACGACGATCCCGCCGACCACGCCACACACCGCGAGCACCAGCACCACGGCGAGGCCGAGGTGGTACGGCCGGGCCCG
>DATLQE010000028.1:0-9770 GCA_035535335.1 Lapillicoccus sp.
ACGATCCGGATGATGTTGCCGTCGTTGCTGGGGTTCACCCCGAGATCGGAGTCGCGCACCGTCTTCTCGATCTCGTGCATCGAGGACTTGTCGAACGGGCTGATGATGATGGTCCGCGCCTCGGGCGTCTGGAAGGACGCGAGCTGCTGCAGCGGCGTAGGCGCCCCGTAGTAGCTGACCAGGAGCTTGTTGAACATGCCCGGGTTCGCCCGGCCGGTCCGGATGCCCGCGAAGTCCTCCTTGGCGACCTCGACGGCCTTCTCCATCTTCTCCTCGGCCTCGAAGAGCGTCTCGTCAATCATCGTCGTTCTCTCTCCGTATGCGTCGGCGCTCGCGCTCCCGCCGCCGGCCCTCGCTCAGACCGGCGTGACGAGCGTGCCGATCCTCTCACCTTGCAGCGCGCGGGTGATGTTTCCCTCGCCCTCCATGCCGAAGACCACCATCGGGAGCTTGTTGTCCTGGCACAGGCTGAACGCCGCCTGGTCCACCACCCGCAGTCCCTGCTGGAGCGCGTCGTCGAAGGTGAGCTGGTCGATCTTCCGGGCCTCGGGGTGGACCCGGGGGTCCTTGTCGTAGACGCCGTCGACGCCGTTCTTGCTCATGAGGACGGCGTCGCACTTGATCTCGAGGGCCCGCTGGGCACTAACCGTGTCGGTGGAGAAGTACGGCATGCCGGCGCCGCCGCCAAAGATGACCACGCGCCCCTTTTCGAGGTGGCGGATCGCCCGGCGGGGGATGTAGGGCTCGGCCACCTGGCCCATGGTGATCGCGGTCTGGACCCGGGTCTCGACGCCGTTCTTCTCGAGGAAGTCCTGCAGCGCCAGGCAGTTCATCACCGTGCCGAGCATCCCCATGTAGTCCGCTCGCGACCGGTCCATGCCCCTGGCCTGCATCTCCGCGCCGCGGAAGAAGTTGCCCCCGCCCATGACGATGGCCACCTGGACGCCGCTGCGCACCGCCTCGGCGACCTGGTCGGCGATCCGCCGCACCACGGCCGGGTCGAGGCCGAGCCGACCCCCGCCGAACACCTCCCCGGACAGCTTGAGCAGCACTCGGTGGAACCGCGGGCGGGACCCGTCGGCCTGGCTGGCAAGCGTCACAGGGCGACCTCCCGTGGAGTGGTGCGCAGCGTGCCCCCGTCATGAGCAGCGTCAGGGGATCTTTCCACACCCCAACGCTCGGGATACGAGAGAGGTACCGTCCGCGGCCGATGGACTCATCCGACCTCGTCCAGTCGCCGCGCCAAAAAGGCGCGCTCGACCTCGTTGCCGGTCAGGGCCAGGGCTTCCTGGTATGCGTCGCGCGCCTCCTCCATGCGGCCCAGCTGCCGCAGGAAGTCGGCTCGGGCGGCGTTGAGGTAGGGGTATGTGGCGAGGACCGGCTCGTCGGCCAGAGGCGCGAGCGCGTCGAGCCCCGCTTGCGGACCGTCGCGGAGCCCGATCGCCGCGGCCCGGTTGAGCGCGACGATGGGGGAGGGTCGCAGCCCGAGCAGCACGCCGTAGAGGCGCACGACCTCGTCCCAATCCGTCTCGGCCCAGGTCGGAGCCTCGGCGTGCACGGCAGCGATGGCGGCTTCCACGGCGTACCGGTCGGGCGTTCGCCGGGCGAGGGTACAGGTCAGCAGGGCGACGCCCTCCTCGATCTCTGAGCGGTCCCAGCGCGACCGGTCCTGATCAGCCAGGAGGACGAGCGAGCCGTCGGGGCCGACCCGGCTGTCGCGGCGGGCGTCGACGAGCAGCATCAGGGCGAGGAGACCGGCGACTCCGGTCTCGTCGGGGAGCAGCTGGTCGAGGATCCGACCGAGGTCGAGCGCCCGGTCGACGAGGTCGCGGCGGACGAGGTCGTCGCCGGCGGGGGCCGCGTGCCCCGTCGTGAAGACGAGGTAGACGACGTCGAGAACCGCCGCCAACCGCTCCGGTAGCTCGGCGCGGCTCGGCACGCGGTAGGCGATGCGGGCCGTGGCGATCTTCTTTTTCGCACGCGTGATCCGCGCGGCCATGGTCGCCTCTTGGACCAGGAAGGCGCGTGCGACCTCGGCCGTGGACAACCCGCATACGAGCCGAAGGGTCAGTGCCACCTGAGCCTCGCCGGACAGCGCCGGGTGGCAGCAGGTGAAGACCAGCCGAAGCCGGTCGTCGTCGACGGCGGGCCGTTCGCCGACAACGGTTGCGGCGTCGTCCGCCACAAGCAGCGGCAGCCGGCGTCGGAAGGCGGCCTGCCTCCGCAGGACGTCACGGGCCCGGTTCGACGCGACCGTCGTCAGCCAGGCACCGGGCTTGGCCGGGACGCCATCCCGCTCCCAGGTGACGAGAGCCTGCGTGTAGGCGTCCTGCGCGCACTCCTCCGCGAGGTCCAGGTCACGGGTGAAGCGAGCCGTGCTCGCCAGCACGGACGCCCACTCGCTGCGGTGGGCGTCCGCGACGGCGTCGGCAACGTTCGCCGTCAGGAGCGCTCCACGATCGGCCGGACCTCGACACCACTGTGGTCCTCGGCCGTCTCGCGCAGCAGGCTCGACCACCGGATCACCTCATCGAGGTCGGTCGCCTCGACGACGTAGAACCCGCCGAGCGCCTCCTTGGTCTCGAGGAACGGCCCGTCGGTGATGGTCGGCGAACCCGACCCGGCCCGAAGGCTGGTTGCCGTCGCGCTGTTCTCCAGCTGATGGCCACCGAGGACGGCAGACCCAGCGGCCTCTCGGAACGCCTGGTGTCCCTCGTGGTTGACCTCCCACTCCTGGTCCGTGCGGTTGTCCCACCGCTGCTCGTTGCCATAGATCAGCACCAGATACTTCGCCATGTCAGGTCTCCTTCTCCGGCCGGACCGTCCGACCTAACTCCCCGACGATCGGCTCGGCCGTGGATCGACAGCCCACCAGCTCTCCATCCGCCGGACGGCGGGCGCATCCCGGCCGACGTCCAGAGCGCGGGCCAGGCGAAAGAGGTATGCGACGATGCCCCCCGCACCCTGCATCCACCCGACGCCGGGTGGCAGCAGCGGCTCGGGTTTGCGGTGCTCCAAGAATCGCCAGTATGCGCGGCCGTCCGCCTCCACGGCCCTCTCCACGAGTGCCTCTCCGAGGCGAACGGCGAAGTCGAGGTCGGCCTCGTCCCCCGCCCGCGTCCAATCATCGAGGAAGGCATCCCCGACGCCCGCGGTCCCGCAACACCGGCCGTCGTTGTCCCAGAAGCCTGGTCGCAGCCGTCGGGGCAGGCCGGAGGTCCGCACGCTGTGCCGGCCACGGTCATACCAGCTCGTCGTGGGCTCTCCTGCAATCTCGGCAACCCCGGCCTGGTCGAGGGCGAGGAAGAGCAGCGACGTGCCCGTCGGGCCATGACACCAACCGTAGGAGATGGGGTTCGCCTTCGCCGGGTCGGGCGGAGGGATCGCCAGGGGGAGCGTCAGCCCGCCCCCGGACGTGTCCCCAAGCGACACGAGATGCTCGGCACCCCGCCGAGCGGCCTCGACGAGGTCGCGGCGGTCCAGCTCGACACCGGCCAGGGCGAGGCCGGCGGCGATGCCCGCGAGTCCGTGCGACCAGTTCGGCATCTGTTCTGTCCGTCCCGCGAGATCGAACCGTTGGGACACCATGCGCCAGTTGGTGCCGGTCGGCTCGGGTTCGGCCTCGGCCAGGAGGACGTCGGCAGCGCGGTGGGTCAGGGTGCGGGCTCCCGGCACGTCGTGACGAATCGCCCAGGCGCCCGCCAGGAGGGCCGAGGCGGTTCCGAGGGTCGCGTCGTTGATGCGTGCTCCCGGACGGTAGGCGCGCGTGGACAGGCTGATACCGGGCGGCCATCCGTCGGCCTCGGCGGTGTCGAGCATGCGGCGAACCGCGGTCTCGGCGCCGGGCTCGTCGAGGGCGACGAGGGCGCCCACCATGCCGGACAAGCCGTCGAAGAACGACACATCGGTGACCTCAGGGATCTGCGTCCGGAGCCGATGCGCGATGGCCCGGGCCAGCTCGGCCTCCTCGTCGGTCCACGTCCTCGTCGACCGGACCTCGGCGAGCACCAGCGCGAGACCGCCGATGCCCTCGTGGATGCCGTCGCGATACGCCCTGGACGGCGATTCGTCGTTGTCGCCCGAGTCGACGGCCTCGTCGACCCCGACGGAGGCCGGGATCCAGGGGCCGTCGGACCAGCGCACCTGGTCGAGGACCCAGCGCCAGCCCGCCTCGGCAACCTCTCGCATCCCGGCCGGCGTGGTGGTCGTCACCCGCGCATCGTGGCACGCCTCCGCGGCGACACAATTCCTCGACGACAGAATGTCGAGGTGTCGCAGGTGAGCTCGACGCGGACGACCAAGTACCGGGTGCTGCGAGTCGTGCTGTGGGCCGGCAACCACTCGCTTGCCTGGGCCCTGCGGCACGGCATCCGCGCGCGGGCGTTCGCGTTGCTCGAGACGAGGGGTCGACGCACCGGTCTGGCTCGACTCACGGTCGTGGGCAACGGCCTCGAGGGAGACCGGTTCTGGATCGTGGCGGCGCACGGACGGCAGGCGGACTATGTGCGGAACCTCGTCGACGACTTCCGGGTTCGGGTCCTCGTCGGCGGTCGGTGGCGCACCGGGACCGCAATTATCCTTCCGGACGACGACCCGGTGGCGCGGTCGCGATCGTTGCCGTACCAGTGGGACGCCGCTCTCGGCCGGGCGATCGCGACGACCCCACTGACGGTGCGCATCGACCTGGACTGAGGCGCTCGCACTCTCCGAGCGGCCGGTGGGCTTGAATCGCGGTGTGCGCGTGGACATGGACTATCAACGGCTGCCGGTGGACCAGTCCGATGTCTGGTACCGGCACGGGCCGGACTCGATTCCCCAGCCGGGAGTGCCCCGCGGCTCCACGACCGAGATGGGATGGTCGCAGAGCACCATCTATGCCGGCACGACCCGCCGGTTCTGGGTCCACGTGCCGTCCGCCTACGACTCCTCTCGGGCCGCCAACGTCGCCGTCTTCCAAGGACGGCTGGTGGTATCTCGACCCGGACGGCCAGATCCGCGGCGGCATCGTCCTCGACAACCTCGTCCACCGCGGCCAGATCCCCGTGACCATCGGCATCTTCGTGAATCCCGGCATTCGGACCGGCGCCGAGCACTCGAGCCAGCGCAACGTCGAGTACGACGCGTTCGACGACCGCTACGCAGCGTTCCTGATGACGGAGATCCTTCCGGAGGTCGCGTCGCGCTGGTCGCTCCACGACGACCCGGGACGACGTCTGATCGCGGGCGGCAGCAGCGGCGGAACCTGCGCCTTCACGGCCGCGTGGCACCGGCCGGACTGGTTCGGGCACGTGTTCTGCAGCCTGTCCAGCTTCGTCCAGATGCCCGGCGGCAATCCGTATCCGGCCCTGACCCCGGTGACGCCGCGCAAGCCGGTGCGGATCTTCATGCACGCCGGTCATCGCGATCTGCAGTGGAACGAGCAGCACGAGAACTGGTTGGCCGAGAACCTGCGGGTGGCCACGGCTCTGGCCGAGGCCGGGTACGACTTCCGCCTCCTCCTCGGCGACGGCGGTCACACGCCCAACCACACGGGCGTCCTGCTGCCGGACGCGCTCCGCTGGCACTGGCTGAGCCAGGTCGATCGGTCAGGATCGAAGAAGCCCGACGAGAGTCCCGTTGCCTAGCGTGTGATCACATCGACGACCCAGGAGGAGAAACCCCATGCCGAGAACCACGAAGGCCGCCAAGCGCACGACCACCACGCGGAAGTCGTCCGCGGCGTTCACCGACGAGGAACGCAGCGCGATGAAGGACCGTGCCCAAGAGGTCAAGTCGGCGCGAGGGGGCGCGAGCCCGGACGACGACGCCCAGGCCGTGCTGGACAAGATCGCCGAGCTGTCGAAGTCCGACCGCGAGATGGCCGAGGCGGTCCACGCGGTTGTCACCGCCGCGGCACCCGAGCTGACACCACGGCTCTGGTACGGCATGCCGGCCTACGCCAAGGCCGGCAAGGTGGTGTGCTTCTTCCAGCCCGCGGCGAAGTTCAAGGCGAGGTATGCGACGTTGGGCTTCAACGATCCGGCCACCCTCGACGACGGCACCATGTGGCCGACCGCGTACGCACTCACGACCGTGAACGCTGCCGAGGAGAAGAAGATCGCCGCGCTCGTGAAGCGCGCCGCGAGCTGAGGCCGGGAGGACCGGGAGGAGGGCGACAGTTCCCCAACGCCCGGAAGGGTGGCAGGGTTACCTCACACCGAGCAGCCAGTCCGCGACGAGGAGGACGCGATGACGACGTTCACGGCGTGGAAGTTCGACACCCCAGAAGGCGCGCAGGCCGCGTGCGACCAGCTCGACCGCGCCCGCTCCGAGGGGCTGGTCAAAGTGATTGACCGGGCCGTCCTGGAGTGGCCGCCCGGAGCCTCGCAGCCGACGCTGCGGCATACCCACGAGGACGAAGTGCGGGCTGGGGGATGGGGAGCGTTCTGGGGGCTTGTCGTCGGGTCGCTGTTCTTCGTGCCGGTTCTGGGGGCGGCGGCCGGCGCCGGAGTCGGCGCCCTCTACCAGCATCTCCAGGGGGTTGGCCTCACCAAGGAGCAGCTCGACAGCATCAAGGCCGAGACGACTCCGGGGACGTCCGTCCTCTTCGCCGTCACCGACGAGGGTGACCTGGACCGGCTGGGCGAGCGGTTCCGCGGCTTCCGCGGGAAGCTGGTCAGCACCAACCTCACCGGCCCTGAGCGGTCCCTGCTGCTCGAGACCTTCGACTGAGGCGCATCGCCGCCCTCCTGTCAGTGGGCCGGGACAGAGTGGTGGCATGACGCACACTCACCACACCATCGACTACCTCGAGCTGGCCGCACCCGACGTCGCCGCGGCCAAGGCGTTCTACTCCGCGGCGTTCGGCTGGACCTTCAATGACTACGGTCCCGACTACGCCGCGATCCAAACGCCGGACGGAGACGACGAGGTGGGCGGGCTCACCGCCGCGACAACGGCGTCCCCCGGGGGCGTCCTCGTGTTGGTCTACTCCGAGGATCTGGACGCTTCGGTGCGGGCTGTGGAGAAGGCAGGCGGCACCCTGACCAGCCCGCCCTTCGAGTATCCCGGTGGCCGGCGGTTCCACTTCACCGACCCGGCCGGGAACGAGCTGGGCGTCTACCAGCCCTCCTGACGATGCTGGACTGGACGAGCGTCCTCGCGGCCGTCGGTGAGGCGCAGACCGGCGACCGGACCGCCGGCCGCAACGGACTGCTGGCCTGCTGGGCCAGGAGCAGTCGCGCGGACCATACATACCGCTGTGTCCTGGCGCACTACCTCGCCGACCTCCAGGAATCGCTCGACGACGAGGTCGCCTGGGATCAGGTCGCACTCGAGGAGTCTGCCCATCTCCACGGTGATGCCCTCACCGCCGTTGGCATTCCGGACGTCGCAGGCCTGGCGCCCAGCCTCCACCTCAACCTCGGCGACGGCTACCTCCGGCAGGGCCGGTTGGGCGAGGCGACCGAGCAGCTCCGGCAGGGGCAGGCCATGGTCGGCGTCCTCACGGATGACGGGTACGGTCGGATGATCCGGGACGGGCTGACTCGTCTCGAGGCGCGGGTCGCACAAGCAGCCGAGCGGCCGATGACTTCCGGCGTCGATCCGGGTCTGTAGTGCGACGGCGAGACGACGTCACCCCATGAACGCCTGGAGGCCCCGAAGATGGAGACGCAGACCCACACGCTCGCGACCCCGGACGTCGACCTCGTCTACAACGTGGCCGGCCCGCTGCCGACGGCCGACGGCCAGCCACCGCTGCTCATGGCCGGCCACCCGATGACCGCCGAGGGCTTTGGGACGCTGGCGTCGCACTTCCCCGACCGGACGGTCGTCACCTACGACCCGCGAGGTCTGGGCCGCAGCGGCCGCAAAGACGGCCGCACCGAGCTCTCCCCTGAGCTGCACTCCGCCGACCTCCACGCGCTCATCACCGAGATCGGCGCCCCGGTGGACATCTTCGCCAGCAGCGGCGGGGCGGTGAACGCCCTCGCGCTCGTCGCGGAGCACCCGGAGGATGTCCGCCTCCTCGTGGCGCACGAGCCGCCGCTTCTGGCGCTCCTCCCCGACGCCGACGCGGCCTTCGCCGCCGAGCGGGCCGTCCAGGACGCATACCAGCAGCGCGGTTCCAACGCCGGGATGGCTCAGTTCATCGCCTTGACCGCCTGGCGCGGCGAGTTCACCGACGAGTATGCGGCGCAGCCGCCGGCCGATCCGGCGATGTTCGGGATGCCGAGCGACGACGACGGCTCCCGCAACGACCCGCTCCTCTCCGGCACCGGCAACGGCATCACCAGCTTCCGCCCGGACGTCGAGGCTCTCACCGCCGCACCGACGCGAATCGTCATCGGCGTTGGCGAGGAGTCGCGCGACTCCCTGACCGGGCGCACCTCAGTCGCGACCGCCGAGGCTCTCGGCCAGAAGGCGGTCGAGTTCCCCAGCCACCACGGCGGCTTCCTCGGCGGCGAGCACGGGTATGCGGGCCAGCCGGAGGCGTTCGCCGCCCAGCTTCACGAGGTGCTCGACTCCGTCGGCCGCTAGCGCGGCGACACAGGCATGCCGGCCGCCCGCGTGGACGGCCCGCATACCCGAGTCGGTGTCGTGCCTCAGGCTCCGACGCGGAACCGCGCGAACGCCTGGGCCTCGGCCTTGGCGTCGTTCAGCACCTGGCCGACGGTCTTCTTCTGGTCCTTCGCGAACGCCTGCTCGACGAGGACGTTGTCCTTGAAGAAGCCGTTGACCCGGCCCTCGATGATCCGCGGCAGGGCGGCCTCGGGCTTGCCCTCCTCGCGGGCCGTGGCCTCGGCGAGGCGGCGCTCGTTCTCGACCGTCTCCGTCGGGATGTCGTCGCGGGTCAGCGCGGTGGGCGGCAGCGCCGCGGCGTGCATGGCGATGTCCCGGGCGACCTGGTCGTCTCCACCGGCGATCGCGACGAGGACGCCGATCTGCGCCGGCAGGTCCGGGCTCGTCTTGTGGAGGTAGGCGGCGACGCGCTCCCCCTCCACCCGGGCGACCCGCTTGACCTCGATCTTCTCCCCGATGACCGCGTTGGACTGGTCGAGGAGCTCCTGGACGGTCCGGCCGTCGGCGAGCGTGCTCTTGAGCAGCTCGTCGGCGGAGCCGGCCTTGGCCGCGATGGCCTGGTCGAGGACCTGCTCGGCGAGGGCGATGAACTTCTCGCCCTTGGCGACGAAGTCGGTCTCGCAGAGGACCTCGACGAGGGTGCCGACGCCGTTCGCGGCCTTGGCGGCGACGAGACCGTTCGACGTGGTGCGGCCCTCGCGCTTTGTCACGCCCTTCAGGCCCTTGACCCGAAGGATCTCGCTGGCCTTGGCGTGGTCGCCGTCGGCCTCGTCGAGCGCCTTCTTGACGTCGAGCATGCCGGCGCCCGTCTGCTCACGAAGGGTCTTGATGTCTGAGGCGGTGAAGTTCGCCATCACTCTCTTCTTCGGTTCTGTGTCGGTTCAGTGGCGGACGCGGTCGTCGCGCGGTCAGGCGTTGGCCGGCTGGTCGCTGGCGTCGCTGGTCTCACCCGGGTTCGGCGGGGGCGCCGCGACAGTGGCACCCGACTGGACGTTCTCGGCCTCGATCGGCTCGCCGGCGACGTCGGCCGCCTCCGCAGCGATGTCCGGGTCCGGGGTGACCTCCGGCGCGATCTCCGGAGCGACGACCGTTTCCGCCGCGGTGGCCTCGGCGTAGAGCTCGCGCTCCCACTCGGCCAGCGGCTCCTCGGTGGCGACCCCCTCGTCACCCGCGGTGCGGCCGCCACCGGCCCGAGCCACGATGCCCTC
>DATLQE010000029.1:0-3287 GCA_035535335.1 Lapillicoccus sp.
GCCGCCGACCGTCCGCAGAGCCGAAGGAGCACCCGTGGCCCTCCCGCCGCTGACCCCGGAGCAACGAGCGGCCGCTCTGGCCAAGGCGGCGGTCGCCCGTCGGGAGCGGGCCGCCGCGAAGAACCGGCTCAAGTACTCGCAAGGTTCTCTCGCCGACGTCATCAAAGAGGGCAAGGACAACGAGGTCATCGGGAAGATGAAGGTCTCGGCCCTGCTGGAGTCGCTGCCCGGAGTCGGCCGAGTTCGGGCGCGGCAGATCATGGACGAGGTCGGGATCTCGGAATCCCGGCGGGTGCGCGGCCTCGGCACGAACCAGGCCGCGGCACTGATCGCCCGCTTCGACCGGGAGTGACAGAGCCGGCCGCCGAGCCCGAGGCGCCGCGCTCACGTCTCGTCGTCCTGGCGGGGCCGACGGCCGTCGGCAAGGGAACCGTCTCCGCATACGTCCGAACCCACTTCCCGCAGGTGTGGCTGTCCGTGTCGATGACGACGCGGCCGCCGCGGCCGGGGGAGGTCGACGGCGTCCACTACCACTTCGTCGACGACGCCGAGTTCGACCGGCTCGCCGCGGCGGGGGAGTTCCTCGAGTTTGCGGTCGTGCACGGCCGCGCGAAGTACGGCACCCCGCGGGGTCCGGTCGAACGAGCGCTGCGTGAGGGTCGCCTGGCGATGCTCGAGATCGACCTCCAGGGCGCCCGCCAGGTGCGCGACTCGATGCCGGGTGCGTTGTTCGCGTTCCTCGCGCCCCCGTCGTGGGAGGAGCTCGTCCGCCGGCTGGTCGGCCGGGGTACCGAGAGCGAGCAGGAACGGCAGCGCCGGCTGCAGACCGCGCGGGACGAGCTGGCGGCCGCGCCGGAGTTCGACGTGGTCATCGTCAACGACGACGTTCGGCGGGCCAGTGAAGAGCTCGTATCATGGATGCGATCGCGTCAGGCGGAAGCGTGACGCTGCCCTATCGAAGAGACGAGAGCCAACCCATGTCTGGAACCGTGGCCAACCCCATCGGCATCACCAACCCGCCGATCGACGACCTGCTCCAGGCGGCCGACAGCAAGTACGCCCTGGTCATCTACTCGGCCAAGCGGGCCCGCCAGATCAACGCCTACTACAGCCAGCTCCAGGAGGGTCTGCTCGACTATGTCGGCCCGCTGGTGGAGACCGAGATCAGTGAGAAGCCGCTGTCGATCGCGCTGCGCGAGATCAACCAGGGATTGGTGACCGCCGAGGCCGCTCCGGAGGAGTGACGCGGGGATCGACGCAGCCGTGACCGGTGAGTCAGGGAAGCCGCGCGTCGTCCTCGGCGTCGGCGGCGGCATCGCTGCATACAAGGCGGCCCTGCTGCTGCGCCTCTTCACCGAGTCGGGGCACGATGTCACCGTCGTGCCCACCGCGGCGGCGCTCCGGTTCGTCGGCGCCCCCACGTGGGAGGCGTTGTCCGGCAAGCCGGTGTCGACCGACGTGTGGTCCGACGTGCCGGCCGTCCCGCACGTGCGGATCGGCAAGGAGGCCGAGCTCGTCGTCGTGGCGCCGGCCACCGCCGACCTGTTGGCTCGCGCCGCAGCCGGGCTGGCCGACGACCTGCTGACGACGACGCTGCTCACGGCGCACTGTCCGGTGGTGTTCGCGCCGGCCATGCACACCGAGATGTGGGAGCACCCGGCCACCCAGGCGAACGTCGCGACGCTCACCTCGCGCGGCGCGCACCTCGTCCCGCCGGCGTCGGGGCGGCTCACCGGCGAGGACACAGGTCCCGGTCGGCTGCCCGAGCCGCAGGAGATCTTCGCGGTCTGCCGCCGCCTCCTCTCGCTTCCGGACTCACGTTCTCATCAGTTCTCGGGTGTCGGGGCCGCCGCAATCGACAACAACGTGAGTCTGGAAGCGGGAAAGCCGCTTGCGGGGCGGCGGGTAGTCGTCAGCGCCGGCGGGACGCGGGAGCCGCTGGATCCGGTGCGGTACCTCGGGAATCGCTCCTCCGGCAAGCAGGGGTATGCCTTGGCGCAGGTCGCGGCCGCCCGCGGGGCGTCCGTGACGCTGGTCTCGGCGAACACCTCCCTCCCGACGCCCGACGGCGTCGACGTGGTCCCCGTCGGGACGGCTCTGCAACTCCAGGAGGCCGTGGCGCAGGCGGCCAAGGACGCCGACGTCGTCGTGATGGCCGCGGCGGTGGCCGACTTCCGGCCCCGGAGCTACGCCGAGGCCAAGATCAAGAAGACATACCAGGATTCCGCCGAGGCCGACGGCGGCCCCGACGAATCCGCGCCGACCATCGAGCTGGTCCGCAACCCGGACATCCTCGCCGGCCTCGTCGAGGCTCGCGGGGCAGCGGACCGGCCGGTCATCGTCGGCTTCGCCGCAGAGACCGGGGACGAGACCGGCACGGTTCTCGAGCTCGCCCGCGCCAAGCTGGCCCGCAAGGGCTGCGACCTGCTCGTCGCCAACGAGGTCGGCCTCGACAAGGGGTTCGGCACGGAGGGCAATACGGTCCACCTGCTGTTCCGCGACGGTCTGCCCGGTACTCCTCGGGATCGCAGCGCCGGCCCGGCCCCGAAGGTCGAGATCGCCACCGAGGTGTGGAACGGCGTACAGGCGATCCTCGATCCCCGTTAGACTCGCCCGCGGTTCAGGGACCTCATGAGCCCGAACCTGCCCCGCTCGCCAGCCAGGAGACCTGAGTGTCAGAACGCTTGTTCACGTCCGAGTCCGTCACCGAAGGACACCCGGACAAGATCTGCGACCAGGTCAGCGACGCCATCCTCGACGCGATGCTCGAGCAGGACGCCGGTGCGCGGGTCGCCGTCGAGACCATGGTCACGACCGGTCTCGTGCATGTCGCCGGAGAAGTGACGACCGAGGCATACGTCGAGATCCCGTCCATCGTCCGAGAGACGGTCCTCGGCATCGGCTACGACTCGTCCACCAAGGGTTTCGACGGCGCGTCGTGCGGCGTCGAGGTCTCGATCGGGCAACAGTCGCCCGACATCGCCCAGGGCGTCGACACCGCCTACGAGAGCCGCACGGGCACCGTCGACCCCTTCGACAAGCAGGGCGCCGGCGACCAGGGACTCATGTTCGGCTATGCCTGCGAGGACACCGCCGAGTACATGCCCCTGCCGATCTACCTGGCCCACCGGCTCGCGGAGCGTCTCACGGCGGTGCGCAAGGCCAGTGACCTGGCCTACCTGCGCCCGGACGGCAAGACCCAGGTGACCATCGCCTACGACGGGGACCGGGCCGTGCGCCTCGACACCGTCGTCCTCTCGACGCAGCACGCTGCAGACGTCTCGCTG
>DATLQE010000030.1:0-2160 GCA_035535335.1 Lapillicoccus sp.
GGGCGGTTCGAGATCGGCGGCCCGATGGGCGACGCCGGCCTGACCGGGCGCAAGATCATCGTCGACACCTACGGCGGCATGGCTCGCCACGGCGGCGGCGCGTTCTCGGGCAAGGACCCGTCGAAGGTCGACCGGTCGGCCGCGTACGCGATGCGCTGGGTGGCCAAGAACGTCGTCGCCGCGGGCCTGGCCACGCGGTGCGAGATCCAGGTGGCGTATGCCATCGGCACGGCCAAGCCGGTCGGGCTCTACGTCGAGACGTTCGGCACCGAGTCGGCGCCGGTGGACCGGATCCAGGCGGCGATCACGACGGTGTTCGACCTGCGCCCGGCGGCGATCATCGAGCAGCTGGACCTGCTACGGCCGATCTACAAGCCGACGGCCGCCTACGGACACTTCGGACGGACCCACGCCGACGGCGTGACCAACGCCTTCACGTGGGAGCAGACGACCAAGGTCGAGGCGCTGCAGGCCGCCGTCCACGGCTGATGCGGCCTCGGCTGGTCTTTCGACCGCCGGACCAAGGTCTGCGCAGACGTCGCGGTCAGCGGGCTCAGCGCCGCTCACCGGGGGCCGTCGTCCGCGTCTGCTAGACCTGCGCGCGTGACCCCGGAGCCTGCCCCGACGCCGCCGGTGGCGGCCGTCGTCGTCGACACCGGGCTTCCGCACCTGGACCGGGTGTTCGAGTACGCGGTACCGGCCGAGCTGTCCGATGCGGCCCAGCCAGGATGCCGGGTGCGGGTGCGGTTCGCCGGACGCGACCTGGACGGGTTCGTCGTCGAGCGGAGAGCCCATCCCGACCATCCCGGGCGGCTGGCCTCCCTACGGCGGGTCGTCAGCCCGGAATCGGTGCTCACGCCGGAGATCCTGACCCTCTGTCGCGCCGTGGCCGACCACCATGCCGGCGTCCTGGGCGACGTCCTGCGGCTCGCCGTGCCGAAGCGCCACGCCGCCGCCGAGCGCGGGCTCGACAAGTCCGGACCCCCGACACCGGCGATCGTCGCCACCCCAGAACTGGGGCCGTGGTCCACCTACCCCGCCGGCGAAGCTCTGCTCCGCCGCATCGCGGGGGGCGAGTCTCCTGCCGCGGCCTGGCTCGCCGTGCCGGGCCGCCCCCCCGAGGCGGACTGGCCACGGGCGCTCGCCGTCGCCGCCGCCACCGCGGTGGCCGCCGGCCGGGGTGCGCTCGTCGTCGTCCCCGACCACCGCGACGTCGATCGCGTCGACCGGGAGCTTGCCGAACTCCTCGGCCCCGGCCAGCACGCGAGACTGACCGCCGACCAGGGACCGCAAGCCCGCTACACGGCCTGGCTCAAGGTCTTGCGCGGCCACGTCCGCTGCGTCGTCGGCACGCGCGCCGCCGCCTTCGCCCCTCTCCACGACCTCGGCCTGGTGGCCTGGTGGGACGACGGCGACGACCTCCTCGAGGAGCCGCGGGCGCCGTACCCGCACGTCCGAGACGTCCTCCGCCTGCGCGCGACCCAGAGTGGGGCAGCGCTGCTGACCGGTGGGTTCGCGCGCAGTGTCGCCGTCCAACAGCTCGTCGAGGACGGCGCCCTCGTGCCGGTCCATCCGCGGGCCGACGCCCTCCGCGCGGCCGCCCCGCGGGTCCACGTCGCCGGCGACGATCTCGACCGGAGCGGTCCGGCCGCGTTGGCGCGACTCCCCCCGTTCGCCTGGCGCACCGCCAAGGCCGCGCTCGCGCACGGCCCGGTGCTCGTCCAGGTCCCGCGCCGGGGTTACCTGCCGGCGCTCGCCTGCCAGCACTGCCGAGAACCGGCCCGCTGCGCTCGCTGCCACGGCCCGATGGGGATGCCCTCAGGCGGATCGGTGCCCGCCTGCCACTGGTGCGGCGCGACCTACGGGCCTGAGGGCTTCGTCTGCCCGGAGTGCGACGGCCGTGAGCTCCGGTCGACCGTCGTCGGAGCGCGGCGGACCGCGGAGGAGCTGGGCCGCGCGTTCCCCGGCGTCCCGGTCCGGACCTCGGGTTCCGGCGACGTGCTGGCGTCCGTCAGCCACGAGCCGGCCCTCGTCATCGCCACTCCCGGTGCCGAGCCGGTCGCCGACGGCCGGTATGCGGCGACGCTGCTCCTCGACGGCTGGGCCCTGCTCGACCGCTCCGGTCTCGATGCCGCCATGGAGGCGTTGCGACGATGGCTC
>DATLQE010000031.1:0-6180 GCA_035535335.1 Lapillicoccus sp.
CGACGACGGAACGCTGAGGCCACCGCTGACGACGACGAGGTTCCGGGTCGTCACGAAACCTCCTGGGTCTGCGGTGTCGCGGCGGCAGCAGCGTCGCGGGCCGCGACGAGGCTGGCATGGGTCGGCGCGTCCGGGACCCCCTGAGCGCGCAGGGCGGCGAACTCGCGGCGCAGCACCGGCACGACCTCCTCGCCGAGGATGTCGAGCTGCTCGAGGACCGTCTTGAGCGGTAGCCCGGCGTGGTCCATGAGGAACAGCTGACGCTGGTAGTCACCGACGTAGTCACGGAAGCCGAGGGTGCGCTCGATGACCTGCTGCGGAGATCCAACGGTCAACGGGGTCTCGCGGCTGAAGTCCTCCAGCGACGGGCCGTGCCCGTAGACCGGCGCGTTGTCGAAGTACGGCCGGAACTCCTGAACGGCGTCCTGGCTGTTCTTGCGCATGAAGACCTGACCGCCGAGCCCGACGATGGCGTGGTCCGCGGGTCCGTGGCCGTAGTGCTCGAACCGCTTGCGGTAGAAGCCCACCATCTGCTCGGTATGCGACGCCGGCCAGAAGATGTGGTTGGCGAAGAAGCCGTCTCCGTAGTAGGCGGCCTGCTCGGCGATCTCCGGGCTGCGGATGGAGCCGTGCCAGACGAACGGCGGCACGCCGTCCAGGGGCCGCGGGGTCGCGGTGAAGCCCTGCAGCGGTGTGCGGAACTTGCCCTGCCAGTCCACGACGTCCTCGCGCCAGAGCCGGTGGAGCAGCGCGTAGTTCTCGATGGCCAGCGGGATGCCCTGCCGGATGTCCTTGCCGAACCACGGGTAGACCGGGCCCGTGTTGCCGCGGCCGAGCATGAGGTCGTTGCGGCCGTCGGACAGGTGCTGCAGCGTCGCGTAGTCCTCGGCGATGCGTACCGGGTCGGTCGTCGTGATCAGGGTCGTCGCCGTCGAGAGGATCAGCCGCTCGGTCTGCGCGGCGATGAAGGCCAGCGTCGTCGTGGGCGCCGAGGGGATGAACGGCGGGTTGTGGTGCTCCCCCGTCGCGAAGACGTCGAGGCCCACCTCCTCGGCCTTTCGGGCTATGGCGATGGTCGCCTTGATGCGCTCGTGCTCGGTCGGCGTCCGGCCCGTGGTCGGATCGGTGGTGACGTCACCGACGGTGAAGATCCCGAACTGCATGACCCGAACCTCCTATGTGATTGACGATTCAACCACATGAACGGGAAGCGCCTGGCGCGCATTCCCGTGCTCATTCTCCCGCGAGGGCTAGCCTGATGCGTGCTCACCATCGCGCACGTCAGCGACCTGCACATCGGCGGCCGCCCGGAGTCGGACGAGCGAGCGGCTCGGGTCCTCGCCCACGTGCGGTCGATGCGGCCGGCGCCCGACGTCCTCGTCGTCACCGGCGACATCGCCGACCACGGATGGTCGGGCGGTGCCGAGGCCTCCGACGAGTATGCGCGGGCCCGCGACCTGCTCGCGGCGTGGCCAGGTCCACTGCTGGTCGGGACCGGAAACCACGACGGCCGCGAGGCATTCGCTCGAGGGCTGCTGGACGGTGAACGACCAGGCCCGCTGAACCAGGCGCTGGACGTCGACGCATACCGGCTCCTGATGCTCGACTCGCTGGTACCGGCGGTGGACCGAGAGCGGATCGACCACGGCGAGCTGGAGCAGTCGACGTTGGACTGGCTGCACCAGCAGCTGTCGGCGTCGTCAGCGCCGACGCTGGTGTGCTTGCACCACCCGCCGACCACTGTGGGGATCGAGCGCGCCGACGAGATCCAGCTGCGCAACGGCGCCGAGCTGGAGGCGGTGCTGGTGCGCCATCCGCACGTGCTCGCGGTCCTCGCCGGCCACAACCACACCATGTGCGCGACGACCTTCGCCGGCCGCCCCATGCTCGTCGGCGGTGGCGTCGTCTCGAGCATCACGCTGGACCAGGAGCCAATCGACCATGTGTGGTTGGACGCGCCGCCGACGTTGGCGGTGCACCTGCTCCGTGACGACGGGCGACTGACGACGTTCTGGCGTGCCCTGCCCTAGGGTTCGGGCATGAGCACGTCTCCCGTGATGACCCCTCGCCCGATGGAACCGCTGGACGAGTCGACCTTCCAGACGGTGCTGGTGGTCGTCGCGCATCCCGACGACATCGAGTACGGAATGGCCGCGGCGGTCGACCGCTGGGTCAAGGCCGGCAAGACCGTCACCTATCTGCTGGCGTCGCGCGGTGAGGCGGGCATCGACACGATGAACCCCTCGGAGGCGGCGCCGGTCCGCGAGGCCGAGGAGCGCGCCGGCGCGAAGGTGGTCGGCGTCGACGTCGTCGACTTCCTCGACTTCCATGACGGCGTCATCGAGTACGGCGTGCCGCTGCGCCGTGAGCTGTGCCGGGTGATGCGGATGCGCCGGCCCGACTGCGTGGTCTCGCAGGGCCATGACGTGCGTTTCATGAACATGCTGAGCCAGTCGGACCATCGGGCCGTAGGTCTCGCGACGCTCGATGCCGTCCGAGACTGCGGTAACCGGTGGATCTTCGCCGACCTCTCCGACGAGGGCGTCGAGCCGTGGACCGGCATCAAGACGGTCCTCGTCGTCGCCTCCCCCGTGGCCACCCACTTTGTCGACGTCGCCGACAACCTCGAGCCGGCCATCGCGTCCCTGGAGGCGCACCACGCGTACAACGATGCGCTGCCCGCCGACTTTCCCAAGCCCCGCGACCTGGTGACGATGATCCTCGGCATGCCCGCCGAGTCGACCGGCCTTCCGTACTCGGTGGCGTTCGAGCGTCTCCAGGCGTAGTGGCGTCGCCCAAAGACCGGTTCGTCACCGTCTACGGACGGAACCCGGTGATCGAGGTCCTCGACGACCCGAGCCTGGTGGTCGACAAGGTCGTGCTGGCCGAAGGCGTCCGGGGCCATGGCATCGGCGAGATCATCGGCCTGGCTCGTGACCGCGGCGTCCCACTGCAGCGCGCCTCCGCCGAGCGCGTCAAGAAGCTCGCCGGCAACGGGCGGCAGGACCAGGGTGTCTTTGCCGACGTCGTGGCACCGCGAATGCGTCCGCTCGACGAGGCCCTCGACGACGTGACCCTGCGCCGGATCCTGCTCCTCGACGGCATCACGACGCCGGCCAACGTCGGGATGATCCTCCGCACCGCCACTGCGGCGGGGATCGACGGCGTGGTGGTCCCCCGGCGCGGCGTCGCGTCGATCGACCCGCTGGTCGTCAAGGCGTCCGCAGGGGTGGCGTTCCGGGCGCCGGTCCTCAAGGTGGCTACGGCTGCCGATGCGGCGCAGGACATGGCCGCCGCCGGTTTCCACCTGGTGGGGCTCGCCGCGGACGGGCCCTCGTCACTGTTCGAGGCGACGTGGCCGGAGCACGTGACGTTCGTGCTCGGGTCGGAGACGGCGGGCGTCGGCGCGGACGTCGCCGAGCACGTCAGGTCGTGGGTGTCGATTCCGATGGCCGGTGGCGTCGAGTCGCTCAACGTCGCGGCCGCGGCCGCGGTGGTGTGCTTCGAGCTGGTCCGCCGGACTCGGCCCTAGAGAACCAGGACGCCCTTTCCCAGCTCATGCACCGTGCCGCCGACGTGGATCCCGCCGTCGGCGTCGACCTCGAGGCGCAGCTCCGAGGGCCGGTGGACCGCGGCACCCTGGTGCACGACGCGCCGGAGCCCACGCTCGCCGCGGGCGTGCCACCAGCCGCCGAGGTTCGCGCAGGCCGAGCCGGTCGCCGGGTCCTCGATGGCGCCGGCGCCCTGCGTGAAGAACAGCCGCGCCTCCACTGCCTCGTCGTCGATCGGCGCCCAGACGTACACGAGCGCCTCGCCTCGGTTGGACTCGCCGTGACGGCGCAGGAGTCGCGGGTCGGCCTGCGCACGGCGGACCGCGGCGACCGATCGCAGGGGAAGGATCAGCTGTTCGACGCCAGTGTCGATCCAGAGGGGGTCGTCGCCGATGTCACCAGGGGCGACACCGACCATCGCCGCCAGGTCCTCGGCGGGGACGTCGACGGGACGGGTGGTCGGGGCGACGGCCGTCGTCAGGACCCAGTGAGAACCGTTGTTGGACACGGGAACCCGACCGGCGGGCATACCGAGCAGGACGTCCTTTCGCCCCGACGACAGTGAGGACACGACGTATGCGGTGCCCAGGGTCGGGTGGCCGGCGAACGGCAGCTCGTACTCGGGCGTGAAGATCCGCACCTCCGCGTCGACGTCGTCGCCGCCGCGCGCGGTGACGAACGTGGTCTCGGACAGGTTGAGCTGGCGGGCGATGGCCTGCATCTGCGCCTCCGTCACGCCCACGGCGTCCTCGAACACCGCCAGCGGGTTGCCGGAGAACGGGTCGTCGCCGACGGTGAAGACGTTCACGACGCGGTAGGCGAGGTCCATGGCCTCACCCTGCCAGAGCCCCACCCCTACAGTGACGACGTGACCAGCGTGCCGACGTCGCCAGCCGAACCCCAAGGCCACCTGGTGCTCCTGCGCCACGGTGAGACCGAGTGGTCGAAATCCGGACAGCACACCGGGGTCACCAACCTGCCGCTGCTGCCCGAGGGTGAGGAGGCAGCGAAGCGCGTGGCGAAGCTACTCGAGGGCTGGCGCTTCGAAAAGGTGATCGTCTCGCCGCTGCAGCGCGCGCGGCGCACGGCCGAGCTGGCCGGTCTCACCGAGTACACGATCGACCCGCGGCTCGTCGAATGGGACTACGGCGGCTACGAGGGCTTGACCACCAAGGAGATCCGGGCGCAGCTCGGCTACACGTGGACGGTCTTCGCGGACGGAGTCGTGCCGGGTGACACTCCAGGCGAAACGGTCGAAGAGGTCGCCGCTCGGGCATCCGCGGTGCTGCGGGACGTCATGCCGATCCTCGAGGACGGCAACGTGGCGCTGGTCGGTCACGGACATTACATGCGGATCCTCGCGACCGTGTTCTTGCGGCAGGAGGTGCGGATGGGTGCGCAGCTCCTCCTCGACGCCGGGTCCATCAGTGTCCTGGAGTGGGAGCGCGAGCAGCCGGCGATCCGCACCTGGAACCAGAAGTCCCTGTCCCACTAACCGTCCCACTGACCACTCACCGGGTCCGGGTGCGCGGCGGTCGGACGACGGTGACGTCCCACCGCCTCGGCGGGTCGAGGGCGACAGGGACGCCTGGAACGTCAACGGCGCGAACCGGTTCCGGATCGACCGGCCACGGGGCGATGCCGGCGGGGCCAAAGACCGCGTAGGACACTGCCTCTCCGGTCGTGAACCGCGGGCCGTAGGCCACTCCCCCGATGCCCGCGGCGTCGAACGCGCGCGCCCAGGCCTGGGGCACCGCATACGGGACCATCGTCTCGAGCTCTCTGGTCACGCCGAACCGGGTGGCGTCGGAACTCTCGACGTCGGCCAGGTCACGGTTGTCCGGTAGGTGCAGCGTGGAGACGACGACGTAGGTCAGGAGGGAGGCCGGCACGACGGGGCGGCCGCCGAGGACGACGCCGAGCCGTTCGCGAACGGCAACAACGGCGGAGTCGGCCAGGTAGCAGGTGCCTCGTGGCAGCGGCAGGTCGAACCGGCCGAGGCCGTCGCTGCCGAACCACCACGGTCCGTAGGCGACGGTGTGAGCCCGCTGGAGAGTCTGGCCCGGCGTGATGCGCCGGGTCGGGAAGCCGTCGAGGGGTACGGAGGGTGGCTGTTGGGCGACGACCTCACGGGTCATCGCACCCACGCGCCCGCGTCGGCCGCGGCGACGGCCTTGACGCGATCCACCGCTTCCTTGGACGAGCGATGGACGACCAGGTAGTCGACGGCGCTGTCGTCCTCGAACGCCGCGCTCGGCGTGGTCAGCCAGGTGCCGATGGCCCAGCCGTCAGCGCCGGCCCGCTTGAGGATGCCGACCACGTCGACGACGCCGGGACGCACCTGACCGTTGCGGCCGAACTGGAGAACCGGGTAGACCAGGTGGCCGTCGGACGTCCGGCAGGCCAGGAGAGTGCCTCGGCGCTCCCGGTCGGCCAGCGCCTGGCGGCTCACGCCCAGCCACTGCATGAGTCCTGCGGTGTCGTAGAACGGCCCGATCGCCGTGTCCCAGGGGTGGACACTCGGGAGGGCGGAGACCATTCGCCCAGCGAGGTCGTCGAGCTCGCCGAGCGAGCGCAGGCTGCGACCCTGCTGGGCCAGATCGTCGGCGCGGTCCTTGAGCTGCCGCTC
>DATLQE010000032.1:0-2342 GCA_035535335.1 Lapillicoccus sp.
CGACCGGCTCCCGGGCGGCGACGTGACGCCGGAGCAGCTGCGTAACCGGTCCTGGTGGGAGGGCAAGGAGGCGTTCGTCGTCGTGGACGACTACGAGCTCGTCGCCACCAGCCAGGGCAACCCGCTCGACCCGCTGGTGCCGCTGCTGGCGCAGGCGGTCGACATCGGGCTGCACGTCGTGATCGCACGGCGCACCGGCGGTGCGGGCCGGATGTACGACAACCTCGTCACGGCGCTGCGCGACCTCGCCCAGCCCGGACTGCTCCTCAGCGGCGACCCGTCGGAGGGCGCGCTGGTCGGCCAGCTGCGGGCGGTTCCGGCGGTGCCCGGACGGGCCCGGATGCTCACTCGGGACGGCTACAACCTCGTCCAGGTCGGCTGGACCCCGTCCGCCCACGGCTCCTGACCCCCTGCCGCGACCCCGGTTCGTGCTCTGACCCCCTGCCGCGACCCCGGTTCGTGCTCTGAACCGCCCCGAAATCCGTACTCCCGTCGCACGAACCACCGGCCGCAGGGCAGGCGAAAGGGCGGGTATGCCGTCAGCACTCGGCATACCCGCCCTTGTCTGAACCTGGGCGAGCCGGTCCTCGTCGGGCCGGCTCGCCTGCCCCCTCAGGCCCGGTTCAGACCCGCGGCGCGTCCTGGGGAGGTTCGGACGGCGGCGTGCTCTGCGGGGCGGAAGGAGTCTCGGGGGTGGTCGGCGTGCTGGGGGTCGTCGCCTGGTGCCACGAGTGGCCGACGCGGTGGCTGCCCCACCAGCCCTTCTTGAAGCCGACGATCGCGAGGGTGCCGAGGGCGATCAACGGCCACGGGCCCATCCGCGAGTGCCCGAAGAGGTCCGGCACGAACGTCAGCAGCGCGACGATCAGCAGGACGATGGAGGAGGCCTCGCCCCCGCGAACGGCCCGCTCGAGGCGGACCTGGCCGTCGTACCGCGGCAGCAGCAACCAGGCCAGCAGGTAGAGGAAGACGCCGGGGCCGAAGACGGCGAGGATCACGGCGCCGACTCGAACGATGGCGGCGGAGACGCCGAGCCGTTCGGCGATGCCCGAGCAGACGCCCGCGATGATCCGGTCCTGGGACCGCGTCACCGAGCTGCGCCGCAGCGAGTCGAAGAACCGGTCGAGCGCCGGTGTCGGAGTGGATGCGGGTGTCGTTGTCATGACTCCATCGTGGGCGGCCTACGGGTCCCGCACAGCTGGGTTCCACCCTGACCGGACCCTGACCTAACCCTGACCGCGGTCGGCGACCTGTGGCGCATACCCCGCCCCCAGTGCCGCCACGCTCGTCGGCGGGGTGAGCACGGCCACCGTCCCCCGGCGCGGCCGGCCCCGCGGCTCCGCATACCCCGTCGTCGTCCAGCGAACGAGCCCCTCGTCGCCCACGAGGTGCGGCTCCTCCTCGACGACGACGAAGGCACCGGCCGGGACATCGGCCCACTGCATCTCGTGCAGGCGGCGTGTCCGGCTGCGTGGGACGAGGCGCTCACCATGGAGCCGCGCGTCGATCTCTTTGGCCGACAATCGTTTCGTCCCGTCGTGACTGGCGACCGCGTTCCGGTATGCGTCGTAGGACTCGCGTCGGCACAGCGCACACGGGCGGTGCCCGGCGGCCAGCGCCACGGCCTCGTCGTGGAAGAAGAGCACCGTGTAGTGGCGCGGCTGCCACTGCGCCGCCCGCCAGCCTCTGAACGACAGCCGGCAGATGATCCAGAGCTGGCTGGCGTGGTTGCGGACCACTCGGCCGGCGTCGTCATGGAGGATGCCGCGGTTGCCCATCCAGCTGCCCCGCAACGGGATCGCGACGATCTGACCGCTCGGCGTGACGCGGTTCTGCCGTGGGCTCATTCGTCGACCGTAACCAGCGGCACCGACGGTCATCGAGAGGTCACAACGCGGTCACAGGAACCGGCTGGGTCCGACCGGAAGGGTCGAGGTCATGACAACGAGACCTACCAATCGAGCCATGACTACCACCCGGCGATGGACCGCGGGGGTCCTGCTCGCGACGACCCTCGCGGTCGGCGGACTGGGCGTCCACCTCGCCGATGCGTATGCGAGCCAGTCCGGCACCGTCGCGGTGTCTACGACCAGCGGGTCGGGGACGACGTCGAGCTCCAGCTCCTCCAGCTTCGGGACCACCGGATCGGTGAGCGCCTCCTCCAACAGCGCCTCGACGACGGCGGCGGGTTCCTGATGACGATCCACCAGCACACATTCCGGGCGATCGGGTGCACCAACAGCGTGTTGACGACCGACGCCACGACGATCGACGAGGCCGCCCGGCTCTCGTCACCATCGCCTGCGCCGTCACCGGGGCGGTGGCAGTCGTATGGCGGGTGC
>DATLQE010000033.1:0-2392 GCA_035535335.1 Lapillicoccus sp.
GGTGTGGTCCTTCTCCAGGGTGAGCCGCATCGACTCGTAGTCGCCGAACTCCTCGAGGATCTGCGCCTCGCTCCAGCCGAGCGCCTTGAGGAGCACCGTGACGGACTGCTTACGCTTCCGGTCGACGCGCACGCCCACCATGTCGCGCTTGTCGATCTCGAACTCGAGCCAGGCGCCGCGGCTGGGGATGACCTTGGCGGTGTAGACGTCCTTGTCGGAGGTCTTGTCGGCGGTGCGCTCGAAGTAGACGCCCGGGCTGCGGACGAGCTGCGAGACGACGACCCGCTCGGTGCCGTTGATGATGAACGTGCCCCGCTCGGTCATGAGGGGGAAGTCGCCCATGAACACGGTCTGGCTCTTGATCTCGCCGGTGTTGGTGTTCATGAACTCGGCGGTCACGAAGAGCGGCGCGTCGTAGGTCTGGTCGCGCTCCTTGCAGGACTCGATGGTCTTGCGGGTCTCCTCGAACCGGTGGTCACGGAACGAGAGGGACATCGAGCCCGAGAAGTCCTCGATCGGGGAGATCTCCTCGAAGATCTCCTCGAGTCCGGAGCGGTCGGGCACGTCGGTGCGACCGGCCTCCTTGGCGGCCGCCACACGGGCCTGCCACCGCTCGTTGCCGAGCAGCCAGTCGAAGCTCTCCGTCTGGAGGGCGAGGAGGTCGGGAACCTCCAGGGGTTCGCGGATCTTCGCGAAGGACAGACGGCCGGAGGCCGTCCGTGCGGTGGACACATTCTGGGACGCGGTGCGCGAGGCAGCCAAGGAGGGTCCTTCCACGGGCCTTACTGAACTTGAGTTGTCAGCGTTGCCCACTCCCGAGACCTCCGGCGCCTGGCTCAGACGGCACCGTGGTCGGCTCACGGATCTCACCGTGAGAGTTCGCCCCGGACAGCCGGCAGGGGAACCGGTCGGGGCACCACGAAGCGCTCGAGAGGACGGAGGTTGCGGGCAGGAGGCAGCGCAAAGAACGAGTTTACCCGCACAGGGCATGCTTGTCCAGTCGAGTCAAGTCGCGCCAGCGAACGCCCGCCCCGCGGGGGGGCGGCGCTCCAGCCAGGACGGACCTGTCGAGAACGCCACGACTATGGACCCTCGGTGCCCGTGCGTCAAGCGCAGCCGACTCGTTGGTGATGTTTGCCCAGGTCAGAGCGCTGCGAAGCGGTCCGTCGCGGCCACCATGAGGGCGTTCATCGCGGCCGACCCCAGATGCCCCACGCCGGGGACGACGTGGAGATCGGCGCCCGGCCACTCGCGGGCGACCTCCCAGGCGACGTCGGCCGGTCCGGCGAGGTCGAGCCGCCCGTGACACAGCTGGGCGGGGATGCCGGCGAGCCGATCGAGCCGGCCCAGGATGGCGTCGTCCGGCTGGAAGGCGGCGTTTCCCCAGTAGTGGGTGACGGTCCGGGCGAACCCGTACCGGAACCTTGCGTCCGCATACCGAGGATTGGTCCAGACGCCCGGCACGGCGTCGGTGTCGAGGCTCGCGATCGCCTCCTCCCACTGGCACCAGGCGACCGCCGCGGCCTCCCGCACCTGCCGGTCCGGCGAGGCGAGCAGACGCCCGCATGCGGCAGCGAGGTTGCCGTCCCGCTCCTCCGGTGGGAGGGCGGCGAGGAACCGCTCGTGAGTCTCCGGGAAGAACCGTGCGACCCCTCGGGTCGCCCACTCGACGTCGCGAGCCCGGGTGAGCGTGACCGCTCCGAGGACGACCGCGCGGACCCGCTCGGGGTGCGTCACCGCATACGTGAGACCGAGCGTCGACCCCCAGGAGCCGCCGAGGAGCAGCCAACGGTCGACGGCCAGGTGGGTGCGGAGCCGTTCGAGGTCGGCGACGAGGTGCGCGGTGGTGTTGAGCGCCATGTCGGTCCGCGGGTCCCGGGCCGACGGGGTGCTGCGGCCCGCGCCACGCTGGTCGAGGAGCACCACGCGGTACCGCGCCGGGTCGAAGAATCCCGCCCACCACGGCGTGCAGCCCGAGCCCGGACCGCCGTGGAGGACCACGGCCGGCGTGCCCGACGGGTTGCCGCGGACCTCGTACCCAAGCCGCTGACCGTCCCCGACGTCGAGCCAGCCCTCGTCGTGCGGTGGCGTCGGCTCGTACATCAGGAACCGACTCTAGGCGTCCCGAGCCCGCCGCTCGGCTCAGCTGCCAGTCGAGCGACTCGGCTCACGGTATTCCGGCAGCCAAGCTGCTCGACTCACCGTCGAGCCAGCCGGCGACCAGCCGGGAGGCCAACTTTGGCCGCTCTGGACGACGCCAAGCGGCCGAAGTTGGCGTCTCGGCCCACGGCGAACAGACAGGACGGGCCCGACCGCTGGTGCGGTCGGGCCCGTCCGTAGGGTGCGTCGTCAGACGCGGGGCGTCACTTGAGGGTGACGGTCGCGCCCGCGC
>DATLQE010000034.1:0-10052 GCA_035535335.1 Lapillicoccus sp.
TCGAGGCGTGGAGCAAACCCGGGCATTCGGCACCAAACCAGCCGAACGGCCACCGGTTCAGAGTCGGATGGTCCATCGACCCGACGGAGTGGGGTCTGCCCCACCCAAGCGTCCGCCCTCGGGCGCACCACTCGTCCGCGAGGGGGCCGGCCGGCGGACGCCGGCGCAGGCCCTCCGCCAGCAGGCTGGAACCAGCCACAACGACCGGCTCCGAGAACAGGAGAACCACCCCATGAAACGCCAACTAATCCGCACCACCGTCGTCGCCGCCACCCTCGCCCTCGGTGGCCTCGCGCTCACCGCCACGGCCGCTGGCGCCAGCCAGACCAGCGCGACCACGACCACGACCGCGACCACGGCGGCCACGACCGACGACATGTCCGCACAGTCCGTCATCGGCTACTACGACGTCGTCAACGCCACGAGCCAGGACCTCACCGTCGTCGCCGTGCACCACGGCGACTTCGAGGGCCGCCCGGTCGAGGGCACCGTCATCGCACCGGGGCAGAAGCTCCACTTCGGCGTCGTCATGTACGTCTTCCAGCGGGACGAGGGCATCTTCGACCTGCAGATCGGCAACACCGACGAGTACCTCCGCGTGACCGCCGAGCCGGCCTTCGCCGACGGGGTGCGCCAGTCCCACTTCCTCAACGACACCGGGACCTACCAGCTGGGCGTGAGCGGCACGTGGCGCGACATCCTCACCGTGACCGGGCGAGCCCAGACCACGCGGACGGTCGACGCCACCGACCGGACGGCGCAGCTGGACCTGGTCAACCAGCTCACCGCTCCCGGCTCTGTGGCCACGGGCCAGTTCTTCCCGATGACGCGGCAGTCGGGTCTCGCCGAGCCGGTGCAGGCGAGCCAGGTCCTCGAGAACGACGGATCCAAGACCGCCATCCAGACCCATTCCTGGAGCGCCGCGACGCTGCTGACGAGCCACTGGGACGTCGCGACCGGGCTCTCGGCCAGCATCAAGGGCGTGGTCGACGCGTCGGTGACCGCGACCTACGGCGAGATGTACACGCGGGAGTCCCGGGTCGGCCGGGACCTCCAGGTCCGGGTGCCGGCCGGGCAGGCGCTGTGGCTGACGTATGCCGCGCCGATCGACGAGGTGACGGGCACCTACGTCGTTTAGATCGGCAACGACACGTACCACTTCACCGACATGACCTTCGACGTCCCGGTGAAGGACGACGGGACGAAGGGCACCGTCGGGATTGAGGAGCGACCGATCGGCTCTCCGGACATTCCGGCCAACCGGCAACCGGTGAACGGCTGAATCGGTCCTGCCGCTGCACGACAGAGGGCCCGGACGATCTCGTCCGGGCCCTCTGAGCGTGGTAGCGGGGGCAGGATTTGAACCTGCGACCTCCGGGTTATGAGCCCGGCGAGCTACCGAGCTGCTCCACCCCGCGTCGGTAGACCTCCACTTTATCCGGCGCCCCTTCCGAAGCCAAATCCGCGCCATGGTTCAGGTCATGCTCAGAGGTCAACCTGGACTTGACAGTGTCCGGGCCATGCGTAGACTTGAGCGCAGTCCACTCAATAAGTCTGAGTGGGCACCTGAACCCTGGTGACCCGGAGGCGATCATGACCACATCTCCCTTCGACCCCTTCCGTCAGATGGACCGGCTGCTCGGCGAGTCCCTGCGTGGCCCCGGTTCCTCGGTGATGCCGATGGACCTCTACCGCGACGGCGAGACCTTCGTCGCCCGGATCGACCTCCCCGGGGTCGACCCGTCGAGCATCGACATCGACGTCGAGGAGCGCACGCTGACGGTCCGCGCCCAGCGACCGTCCGAGTCGGTCGACGGCGCCAAATGGCTTTCTCGCGAGCGCACGACGGGCACCTTCGCCCGACAGCTGTCGCTCGGCAGCGGCCTGGCCCTCGACCGGATCGAGGCCGACTACCGCGACGGCGTCCTCACCCTGACCATCCCGGTCGCGGAAGAGGCCAAGCCCCGCAAGATCAGTGTCTCGCACCGGGGAAAGCCGCAGGCGGTGGAGAGTTCCGCCAGCTGACCCCTCCACCTCGTATACGGAAAGGGCCCGGCCTCGGCCGGGCCCTTTCCTCGTCGGGGAACCGGGGCGTCAGCCGGACGCGGGCGTCGTGGCTGTACCCGTCGGCGTGGCGCCAGGGGTCAGCGTCGCCGACCCGGTCGGTGCGGCCGCTGCGGCCGCGGCGATCGCCGCCTTGAGCCGGGTCTGGGCCTCGCCGTACTTGGCGAAGTCGCCGGCCTTGAGGGCGGCGTCCGCATCGTTGACTGCCTGTTGGGCGTCGGCCAGCGCCTTGGTGAGCGCCGCGTTGTCCGTCGACGGGGTGGTCCCGGTCGGCGGCGGCGTCGGTGTCGTCCCGGTGCCGCCGGTGGTCGGGGTGTTGTCGCCGGACTTCGCGCCGGAGTTGCCGCCGAACAGGGCGTCGAGTGCTCCGTCCAGGGTCGACGACCACGCCAGCTTGTCGCCGAACGCCACGACGATCGCGCGGTTCAGCGGGTAGGCGGACTGCGTATTGGCCTGGACGTAGATCGGCTCGACGTAGAGCAGGCCGCCTCCGACCGGAAGAGTCAGCAGGTTGCCGAGCACGACGCTCGAGCCCTGCTGCTTCTGGATGTTGAGGAACTGGGACAGGCCGAGCCCACCCTCGGGCGGTTGAACACTCGACGACGAGATGTCGTTCTGGACCTGGCCCGGACCTCTGACATTGCTGTCCTTGGGCAGCTCGAGCAGCCGCAGCTCGCCGTACCCCGCTCTTCGCTGTCCGCCGGTCGTGCCCGCGTTGGAGTCGACAGCCAGGAAGCCGGACAGCACCTCACGGGTGCCGAACGGCATGAACGTCGTCGTCAGGGAGAAGTTCGGTTCGTTCTGGCCGGGCATCGCGATCGAGAGGTAGTACGGCGGCTGGTCGACCGGAGAGTTGGCGCGCTGCTCCCGGGTCGGGTCGGCCGGCACCTTCCAGAGGTCGTTGCTGCCGTAGAAGGTCCCCGGGTCAGTGACGTGGTACCGGGCCAGGATCTCGCGCTGCACCTTGAACAGATCCTCGGGGTAGCGCAGGTGCGCCATCAGCCCAGCGCCGATGGCCGACATCGGCTTCACGGTGTCCGGGAAGGCACCCATCCACGCCTTGAGCATCGGGTCCGACTCGTCCCACGCATACAGGTTGACCGTGCCGTCGTAGGCGTCGACGGTGGCCTTGACCGAGTTGCGGATGTAGTTGACCTGGCCCGCCTGGACCGCCTGGACCGACTGCCGCGTCGTCGTGATCGAGTCGGAGGTCGCCTGGTCGATCGACGTGAGGTGCGAGTTCGGGTAGTCGGCAGTGGTCGTGTACCCGTCGACGATCCACAGAACCTTGCCGTCGACGACCGCGGGGTACGCGTTGCCGTCGAGGGTAAGCCACGGGGCGACCCGCTGGACGCGGTCGCGCGGGGTGCGGTGGTCGAGCAGCCGCGAGTCGGAGTTCACCGCGTCGGAGAGCAGGAAGTTCATCTCGCGGTACTTGATCGCGTACGCCAACTTGGTCGGCAGGCTGCCGATCGGCACGCCGCCCTGACCGGCATACGTCGTGTTCGCCTGTCCGGCCGGTGAGCTGTCGGGGAAGTCGAACTCGCGCGGCGAGGCGCCACCCGGCGCGCCGACGATCGAGTAGTCCGGCGACTGCTCGCCGAAGTAGATCCGCGGCTGGAACTCGCCGAGACTCCCGGTCGAAGGGATGTTCTGCTCGAAGAACACCGGCTTGCCGTCGGCGTCCTTGCGGTTCCCGTATGCGGCGACGAGGCCGTAGCCGTGGGTGTAGACAGTGTGGTCGTTCAGCCAGTTACGCTGCCCGTCCGGCACGCCGTCGAGGTCGATCTCGCGGACGGCGATGACGGTGTCGCGGAGGAGGCCGTCCACGACGTAGCGGTCGACGTCGAGGGTGTCAGGGAACTGGTAGTAGCTCTTGAGCGCTTGGAGCTGTTTGTACGTGGCCGAGACGACGTTGGGATCGAGGATCCGGATGCCTGGGACGGTCGTCGTGTCGTTGCGGAGCTGGCCTTGGGTGGCTGTCGTCGCGGCGTTGTAAGGCGTTGCCTGGACGCTGGAGAGGCCGAACGCGTCCCGGGTCGCGTTGATGTTGTTCTGGATGAACGGCGCCTCGAAGGACTTCTCGCTCGGGCGGACTCGCAGCGACTGGATGAGCGCCGGGAAGATGCCGCCCACGACGATCGAGACGACCAGCAGCAGGACCACGCCGACGATCGGCAGACGCCACGAGTGGGTCCAGATCACCGACAGGAACATCAGCGCGCACATGATCGAGGCAATGGCGAGGATCGCCTTGGTCGGCAGCACCGCGTTGGCGTCGGTGTACTGGATGCCGGTCATCAGGTCGGTCGACTTGGTCGTGAGCGAGTACCGCTCCAGCCAGTACGACGCCGCGCGGACCAGCACGATCGCCGCGAGGAGGATCGACAGGTGCAGGCGAGCCGCCGAGGTCGTGCGGCGAGCGCGGGCCTGGAACTGCAGGCCCCCGAAGATGTAATGGGTGAACGCTGCGACGATGACGCCGATGATCAGCGCCATGCTGAGGAACGCGACGACGAAGGTCAGCCACGGCAGCGTGAAGATGTAGAAGCCGACGTCGAGGCCGAACTGCGGGTCGGTCTTGCCGAACGTCTGCGCGTTGCGCCAGAGCAGGAAGGTCTCCCACTGGCCAGCGGCGCCCAAGCCACTGAGGAGCCCGATAACGAGCGGGATCCCGATCATCGCGATCCGGCGCAGTGGCTCGACCGCCGCGCGGTAGCGCTCGAGGGCGTCCTGGTTGGTCGATGTGGGGGCGTAGATCGGCCGGGTGCGGTAGGCGATGTAGAGGCTGGACCCGACGATGCCGGCCGTGAGGAGGCCGCCGACCACACCGAGAAGGACCTTGGCACCGAGCTCGGTGAGGAAGACCGAGCGGAACTTCACCGAGTCGAACCACAGCACCTCGGTCCAGAACTGGGCGATCAGGGATGCCGCGATCCCGACGACGACGAGGATCAGCAGCGTCGTCACGAGCGGGCTGCGGCGCCGCTCGCGCGTCGCGGTTCGCGCGGCTCCGCCAGCCCCGTTGCCCTGGCCCGTGGCCTCGGCATCGTCACCGAACCAGTCCCGTTCACTCACCTGTCGAGCCCGACCTGTCTCTTCGTCGTCCAGCATGCCAACCCGCAGCACGCTGACCGGGGTACGGCCAGCATACGTATCCCCCAACGAGCGGCCGCCCCCGCGGTTCCCGTTCCACAGCGTCTGGTTGCCGAATCGTTGCGTGCTCATGAGAAGGGCTCACAGGAAGATCTGGTGCGAGGATGCGGCGCGTGACCTCACCTCGTCGCCCGGTGCTGGACCCCTTGTCGATCGCCGCCCTCGAGACCGAGCGGTACGTCGCCGGTTCAGGTTGGGACCAGCCCGCGCGCCTGTTCGCGCTGGTTCGGACGGCAACGCTTGTCGAACGGGAGCCGCAGCTGCTCGCGGACATGTCGGTCGGGGACCAGGCCCCCGACGCGCTGACCGCCATCGAGCAGGAGGGGCTGCATCAGTCGTCGAACCTCGAGTCCGTCCTCGGCCGGATCGCGTGGCCCCCCGATGTCGACGGGTGCGCGTTCGTCGTCGAGCGGGTCGTCGTGCCGCCGGACGCCGAGCGCGACCTGCCCAGCGACCCGGACGCCGCCGTGGACGCCCTGGCCGGGCATCCCGACCGTCAGGACGTCCGGCTGCTGGCCGCGGTGCTTCGCGACGGCCGTTCGGTATGCCTTCTCCGCCAGCGCGCGCACGACTCCGACGACGCGGTGGCCACCGGACCGGACCTGGCGCCCGGGCTGGTCGCTGCCCTGCGGGCCACGTTCGACGACTGAACCGAGGCATCGCATCCGCAGCACCGCGCTGGACGCGTCGAGAGGCCAAGTTCGGTCGTCATGAAGCCCGCAGTGGCGACAAGAGTTGGCCTCTCGCCAGCAGGTATGCGGGTCAGCAGGCCGGTAGGCCCTTGGTGTCTCCTGCGGCGATCTTGTCGACGGCCGTCTTGGCCTCGTCGAAGGTGGCGACCTTCACGGCCTGGAGCCCGTCCGGCACGGCGCCGCGGACCTCTTCGCAGTTGTCGGCCGGCGCGAGGAAGTAGGTGGCACCGCCCTCCTTGGCTCCCACGAGCTTCTGGCGGATGCCTCCGATGGGCCCGACCGCCCCGGCGCTGTTGATGGTCCCGGTGCCGGCGATGTTCCGGCCACCGGTGAGCGACCCATTCGTGAGCTTGTCGTAGATGCCGAGCGAGAACATCAGCCCGGCCGAGGGGCCGCCGACGTTCCCGGCGTCGATGCTCACCGAGAACGGGAACTGGAAGTCGATCTTGAGGACGACGCCGAGCACGGTGCGGCCTCCGGACGCCCCGGTCTTCGGCTTCAGCGCGATCTTGCTGCCGCCCCGGTCGACGACGACGTCGAGAGTGCTCCCGGGGGTGGCCTGCTGGATCGCCTTGCGGGCGGCGTCAGCGCTGGTGATCTCCGTGCCGCCGATCGAGACGAGGACGTCACCGGCCTGGAACGCCGTGCCCGACGGCGCGTCGACCGAGACGCTGGCGATGCTCACCTTCTCGGTGACGGGAACGCCCGCGGCACGGAGCGCGACAGCGGTCGCCTCCTGCTGCGAGTCGACCATCTCCGCCTGGTTCTCCTGCTGGACCTGTTCCTGCGTCTGCTGCGGTGGGTAGATCGCGTCCACCGGGTAGACGTCCTGCCGAGGGTCGACCCAGGCGCCGACGACGCTCCACACGTTGACCGGGTATCCGGGACCGCCGTTGATCCGGACCGTGGTGAAGTCGAGCGACCCCGTCGTCGGGAAGCTCTCGTGGCCGTTGATGACGATGAGGTCGGCACTGGAGCCGTCACTGTGCGTCGTGGTGCCGAGGACGTTGGAGATCGGCCCGGGCCTCATCACCGCGTACGGCACCTGGATCAGTGAGCCGAGGACGCCGATGAGGATGCCGAGGAAGACGACGACGATCGCCGCGGCCGGCCCGCGGGACACCTTCATCGGATCCTCCGGCGGCGGCGGTTCGTAGACCGTGTAGGAGCCCGGTGGAGCCGACCCAGTCCGGCTCATGGCAGACCTACCCACTCGTCGGAGCCGTCGGTGAAGGTCTGGTGCTTCCAGATCGGCACCGCGGCCTTGAACTCGTCGATCAGGGCGTGGCACACCTCGAACGCCTCACGCCGGTGCTCGGCGCTCACCGCCGCCACGACGGCGATGTCGCCGATGGCGAGGTGACCGGTCCGGTGCACGACCGCCAGTCGGATCACTCGTCCCGCTCCGGCCAGCCGGTCGGCCAGCTCGCGGGCGACCTGCTCGGCGGTGGGGTGACTGGTGTAGTCGAGCACCTCGACCGGCTCACCGTGGTCCCGCTCGCGGACATAGCCGATGAACGTCACGACGGCGCCGGCCGCAGGGTGACGGACCGCCTCGACGACCTCGTCGACCGACAGAGGGGTGTCGCGGATCTCGGCCAGCACCACGCCCGAGCCGACGGCCCCTGTCGTCATCCGGATTCCCGCTTCCTCGTGCGTCTGGCTCGATCAGTGCTGCCGGGCCCGGCGCAGCACCGCGGCGGTCGCGCCGAGGGCTACGGCCGCGCTCGCTGCCCCGAGCGCGGCATCCCGCCGGTCGACCCGGCGGCCGGCGACGGCGTGCCGCCCGGCGATCGCGTCGAGCAACACTCCGAGGCAGGTCGCATTGTCGTATGCCGGGTACCATCCTCGCGCACGGAGGGTAGCCGACCCGACCACCCAGGGATGCGTCACGTAGGCCAGCTCGCTCGCGGGGACCGGCAGGACACCGACCCGGTGCAGCTGCGTGGCGAGACCGAACGCGGTCGTCTCACCCACCTCGATCCGGCGCATCCCCGACAGTCGCTCGACCTCGGTGAGGGTCAGCGCACCGTCGCTGCCCACCGTGAGGCAGCGGGCGCCGTCGAGTTCGGCGGTCACGGTGCACACGACACCGGACGCGAGGTCGTCGACGTGGCAGAGCTGCCAAGCGGGCGAGCCGCCCTTGACGGCCAGCAAGCGCGGCGCCTCGAAGTACCGGGTGAGCGCGGTGTCGACGCCGGCCCCGACCAGGGCTGCGGGCCGCACCACGGTGAACCGCACGTCAGGGTGGTTCTCCCGGGCGTGCTCGACGAGCGCCTCGACGGCCAGCAGGTCACCCACGAGCCCGTCGTCGGAGGCCGCCCGGACCGCGGCGTGGTCGGGCAGGGGCACCACGTTGTCCGGATGTGCACCGAACACCTCCGCCGAGGTCACGACCACGACATGGCGGACGCCCGCCGCAGAGGCGGCCAGGGTGAGTGCCCGGCCGGTCCGCAGCAGCGCGGCGCGCCGGTCGGCCGCCCGGTGCGTGAGGGCATCGGCGAGGTCGGTGCACACCGCCACCCACACGAGCAGATCGACACCGGAGAGCTCGGCGGACACCGCCGGCCCCGCGGTGTCGAGCACGCGCCAGCGCACGCCGTCCACCGCGCCGCGGACCGGCGCGAGCACGCGTACCTCCGACACGCCGGAACCGCCACCGTCCTTGGCCGCGAGCAGCCTGGCGATCCGGAGCGCCGGTACCCCGACCGCCTCGCCGGGCCCGACGACCGCCGCCACGGGCATCCGCGACGGGTTCGGTTCGCCTTGGGAGGAACGGGCGGGGGAACTCAGCGGGTCCTCCTCGTGGTTGTCTAGTGGTACATCCTCCCAGAGCCTCGCGCTCACCAGCCTTGAGGAGCCACCATGGCCGAGCGACCCGATCGCGACGAGGCCTCGGAACCCGAACGCGCCGAACCCGAACGGAACGAGACGCCCAGCTCCGACGCCTGGTCCGGGGCCGTCGACCAGCCGCAGGACACCCCCCAGGACCGTCCGTCCGACCAGCCGCGGATGGGGTTCTCCGGCAGCAGCTCCGGCGGCTCCCGGCAGCCGGCGCGGCCGGACCCCCTGGACGACGATGACGACGATGACGACGATGACGACGACGGAGACTTCGGCGACCTCGGCGCGATGTTCCAGCAGCTGCTCGGGGGAGGCGCCCAGGGCCTGCCGGACCTGAGCGAGCTCGTGCGCCAGCTCGGTGGAGCCGGTGGCATGGGCGGCCAGCTGCCCGATCTCGAGGCCCTGATGCGGCAGCTGGGCGGCGAGCGCGGCGTGGCCGGTGCCGGCGATGCGCTTCAGCAGATGTGGAAGCAGATGGGCATCGACCCGACCGACTCCGGCGTCATGGCCATGCTGCAGAACCAGATGAAGCAGATGTTCGGCGCCCAGACGCCCGAGGCGCGGATGGAGATGTCGACCGACGTCGCCCGCAAGACCGTAGCGGCCGAGTCCGACCCGACCGTGACCGCCGCGCAGCAGCGCGAGGTCGACGACGCGGTCCACGTCGCGAACCTGTGGGTCGACCCCGTCACGACCCTGCCGGCTCCGAGCGGCAAGGGCCTGGCCTGGAGCCGCGCCGAGTGGGTCGAGGCGACCATGCCGACGTGGCACCGGCTGGTCGAGCCGGTGTCCGAGGGCGTCACCGCCGCGATGACCAAGGCGATGGATGAGCAGTTCGAGCGACTCAAGTCCGAGGGCCTGAGCGGCCTGACCGAGGGGGTAGAGGGTCTGCCCGAGGGGTTCCCGAACCTCTCCGGTCTCGACCTCGGCAACCTCATCGGCCAGATCCAGCCGGCGGTGCGGCAGATGGCCGGGAGCATGTTCTCGGCGCAGCTGGGGCACGGTGTCGGCGCGCTCGCCGCCGACCTGCTGAGCGCGACAGAGGTCGGGCTGCCGCTGCTGGAGGGTGAGGACGTTGCGCTGCTGCCGGCCAACGTCGCCGCGATCACCGAGGGTCTTGGCATCGACGTCGGCGAGGTCCGGCTCTACCTCGCCGTCCGGGAGGCCGCACGCGCCCGGCTGTTCGCGCAGGTTCCGTGGCTCGGCCCGCAGCTCGAGGCGGCGGTCCGGGACTACGCGCGGAACATCACCATCGATACCGACGCCATCGAGGAGCAGGTCCGCGACATGGACCTG
>DATLQE010000035.1:0-4505 GCA_035535335.1 Lapillicoccus sp.
AGCCGCTCCACGCGGCGCGCCGTGTCGTCCCTCGAGCTCCCGACGACCGCGACGTCGAGGACCGTGACCGCGACGTCTCCCGGGTCTCGTCCGGCGTGCTGAGCCGCCCTGCGGACCACATCGACCCGGCCAGGCAGCTGCGCCTCATCGGAGGAGACGTTGCAGGCGTCGCCCAGCGCGCCGGCGATGCGCAGGGTCCGCGCGCCCGAGCCGCCGACGAGGACGGGCAGGTCACCGACCGGCCGCGGGTAGAACGTCGTCTCGGGCAGCAAAACCCGATCACCCGCATACGCTTTCGTGCCTGGCGCCCAGAGTGCCCGCATCGTCTCGACGGTGGCCTCCAGCGCGTCCAGCCGCTCCGCCGGCGGTGGGAAGGGGATTCCGTACGCGGCGTGCTCCCGCTCGAACCATCCCGCGCCCACCCCGCAGAAGGCCCGCCCGCCCGACAGCACGTCGAGCGTGGCCGCCTGCTTGGCTAGCACGCCAGCGTGGTGGAACGTCACCGGCGAGACCAGCGTCCCCAGCCGGAGGTCGGTATCGAGGGCGGCGAGGTGGCCGAGGGTGACCCACGGCTCGGGGATCGGGTCCCACGCCCGGCCGACCTGCGGGATCTGGACCAGGTGGTCCATCAGCGAGAGCCCAGCGAAGCCCAACTCGGCCGCCCGCAGGGCGACGCCGCGCAGCCAGCCCGAGGGGTCCTCACTCCACGGGAAGGTGCCGATCTGGAGGAACACGCCCGCCAATGGACCGCGCCGGGCCGGTCGCGGCGCCGGCACCGGTGGCGGCTCCGGAGCCAAGTCGTCGGTGACGACGTGGACGCCGTCCCACCCCTCGCTCTGGAGCTCGGCGACGACGGTGCGCATCCGCCGCAGCTGCTGTGAGAGCACCGGAGCCGGAACCGGCCGGTCGCGCTGGGTGTTGCGGGCGCGGCATACCGACGCTGCGGTGTCGACCACGACAGCCACCGCTGGCAGCCCGGCGGTGTGCGCCACCGCGAGGTATGCGGCTCGTCGCACGGGGTCGAGGCCGAGGGTGTCGACGACCACGGTGAGCCGGCGGCGGGCGCGGGCGGCGACGATCCGGTCGAGCAGCTCGAACGAGTCGACGGAGGCGTCCAGATCGGCTGGGCCGCTGCCGACCACCTCGCGCAGGGCATCGGAGGAGACGACCTCCGCCGCGCGGTACCGCGCCAAGGCCCACGTCGACTTGCCCGACCCCGACGCGCCGACGAGAACGACGACGGCGGGGTCCGGCAGGCCGCCCGGCGCGCTCAGTTGAGCTGCTTGACGTCGAGCTCGCCCGCCGCGTACTGCTTCCGGAGCACCTTCTTGTCGAACTTGCCGACCGAGGTCTTCGGGACCTCCTCGATGAACGCCCAGCGCTCTGGCACCTGCCAGTGCGCGACCTTGCCCTCGAGGAAGTCGGCCAGCTCGTCCGGTGTGACCGTCTCACCCTCGGCGACGACCACCGACGCCAGTGGGCGCTCCCCCCACTTGTCGTCCGGGACGCCGACGACCGACGCCTCCTGGACCGACGGGTGCGCCATGAGGGCGTTCTCGAGGTCGACGGAGGAGATCCACTCACCGCCGGACTTGATGACGTCCTTGGCCCGGTCGGTGAGGTAGAGGAACCCGTCCTTGCTCAGCGAGCCCACGTCACCAGTCCGCAACCAGCCGTCGTCGCTGAACTTGGCCGCCATCTCGCGCCGGTCGGCGTCGTTCTCGGTGCCGTTCTCGTAGTAGGACGCGGTGATCCAGGGGCCCCGGACCTCGAGCTCGCCGACCGCCTCGCTGTCCCACGGCTGCTCCTCGCTGTCCGGGCCGATGAGCCGGCCCTCGACGCCGACGAGCAAGCGGCCCTGCGCCTCGCGGTAGCGCCAGTACGCGTCACTGCCGACCTCGGCGGCGGCCGGCGGGATGGCCAGCGTGCCGACCGGCGACATCTCGGTCATGCCCCAGCCGTGGATGATCTCGATGTCGTGGCGGTCCTGGTAGGCGCGGATCATCGCCGGCGGCGCCGCCGAGCCGCCCACCATGAGCCGGTAGCACGTGGCTGCCTTCTCCGGGTGCTCGTCGAGGTAGCGCAGCAGGTCGTTCCAGATCGTCGGGACGCCGGCTCCGGTGCTGACCTTCTCGGCCTCCATCATCGCGGCGAGCGGCTCGGCCTGGAGGAACCGGTCCGGCATGATCAGCGTGGTCCCGGCCAGCATGGCGATGTAGGGGAACCCCCAGGCGTTCGCGTGGAAGAGCGGCACGACGACCAGGCTCCGGTCGCCCTGCCGGACACCGAGGCTGTAGGCGTCCGAGAGGGCGTGCAGGTAGTTGCTGCGGTGCGAGTACGCGACGCCCTTGGGGTTGCCGGTGGTGCCGGACGTGTAGCACATCGACGAGGCGCTGTTCTCGTCGAGGTCCTCGGGCCAGTCGAACGCGTCGGGCTGGCCGGCGAGCAGCTCGGCGTAGTCGTGGACGCCTTCAACGTGGTCGTGGGCCTCGAGCGCCGAGCGTGTCTCGGCGTCGACCGGGCCGTTGACGACGACGTGCCTGATTTTCGGCGTATGCGCCAGCAGTTTGGCGAACGGGGCGGCCAGGGTGTTGTCGACGAGGACCACCTCACAGCCGCCGTGGTTCGTCACGTAGACCAGCTGCTCGGGGAAGAGCCGGATGTTGAGGGCGTGGAGGACGGCGCCCATCGACGGGACGGCCAGGTAGGCGGTGAAGTGCTCGGCGTTGTTCCACATGAATGTCGCCACCCGCTGGTCTCCGGTGATGCCGAGACCACGCAGAGCATGCGCGAGCTGGGCGGCCTGCCGGCCGAGATCGCCGTAGCTGAGGTGCCGTCCCCCCTCGGCCGTCCACGTCACCACTTCCTGGTCGGCGTGGAGCGTGGTCCCGTAGCGCAGGAGCTGCGAGATCAACAACGGTGTCGTCTGCATGGTGCTCTTCATGGCGGTGAGCGTGCCACGCCCCCGGAGGATTGGGTAGCGCGAGGTGGCGAACCTTCGCGGACCTGTAACGAGGGAGTGCCGATCGTCCCCGGTCGGCGCTACGTTCAGGGCATGAGCCGACTGCTGCGCCGCGCCCTCGCCGTTCTGGGCTTCCTCGGACTCCTGCTTGGCGCCGGGGCCGCCGTCCCGTCGGCACAGGCTGCGTCGCCGCCGAGCGTCGGCTCCAGCCGGCTGTCAGCTGACGATCTCTTGTGGCAGCTCACGCCGACCGGCAGCTCGGAGCGGTTCCGGGGGCTGTCGGCGGTGAGCCGGAAGGTCGCCTGGGTGAGCGGGACCGGTGGGACGGTCCTGCGCACGACCGACGGCGGCGCGACGTGGTCCTCGGTCGGGCCGCCCGGGACCTCAGCGCTGCAGTTCCGCGACATCGAGGCCACGTCGGCGCAGCACGCCGTCATTCTCTCGATCGGCGAGGGCACCGACTCGCGCATCTACGTCACCGACAACGGCGGCGCATCGTGGACGCTGGCGTTCCAGAACGACGACCCGAGAGCGTTCTACGACTGCATGGCCTTCACCTCCAACTTGCGCGGGTTCGCGCTCAGCGACCCGGTGGACGGGAAGTTCCGGCTCCTCGAGACCCGCGATGGGGGCCACGCCTGGTCGCTCGTCGACCCCGCTGGGATGCCGCCGGCACTCGAGGGCGAGTTCGCCTTCGCCGCGAGTGGGACCTGCTTGACCGCCGGCCAGGGGCAGACCCTCTATCTCGCCTCGGGCGGCATCGCCGACCCGCGGGTGTTCCGGAGCACCGATCGCGGCCAGACGTGGGCGGTCACCTCGGTGCCCGAGGTCGTCGGCGCCGCAGCCGCCGGGATCTTCTCGGTCCGCTTCCGCGACCGGCACAACGGCATCGCCGTCGGCGGAGACTTCACGAAGCCGGACGACGGCACCGACACCGCGGCCTGGAGCGACGACGGCGGCACCACCTGGCACGCGGCGGACGTCACTCCGGCGGGGTACCGCTCCGGCTCGGCGTGGGTGACCCATGAGCGCGACGTCGCCGTGGCCGTTGGCCCCACCGGGTCCGACGTGACCACGGACGCGGGCCGCACCTGGACCACGTTCGACACCGGCAGCTTCGACAGCGTCGAGTGCGCTCGCGACGGTTCCTGCTGGGCCTCCGGCGAGCACGGCCGAGTGGCCAAGCTCGTGGTCAGTCGCTGACGGCCGGTCGACCGTGTCCGTCGAGCACCATCGCGAACGCGAGCTGACGTTCGACGTCGACGACGACTGGGAGCTGCCCGACCTCTCGGCTCTGGTGCCGGAGGGCGGCCGGATCGAGACCGCACGACACGACCTGTCCGCCACCTACTACGACACCGAGCGCTCCACCCTGCGCCTGCTCGGGCTGACCTTGCGTCATCGCGAGGGCGGCGAGGACGCCGGCTGGCATCTGAAGATCCCCACCGAAGACGCCAGGACCGAGGTGCAGAGCCAGGCGGCCGCGGACTCGCTGCCTCAGTCGCTCCGACGGCGGGTGGCAGGGATCGTCGGAGACGACGCA
>DATLQE010000036.1:0-25490 GCA_035535335.1 Lapillicoccus sp.
CCCCGGCCATCGGGATCCGGACGGTGATGTCCGCCTCCGTGATCGTGCGCGGCCGCAGCCCGTCACCTTCGGTCCCGAGGACCAGGGCCAAGCGCTCCGGCGGCGTGGCAGCGAGGTCGTCCAGCGTGACCGCGTCCTCGGTGAGGGCGAGCGCGGCGACGGTGAAACCGGCCTTGCGCAGCATGTCGACGCCCCGGGGCCACGGCCGGATGCGCGTCCACGGCACCTGGAAGACCGTGCCCATCGACACCCGGATCGCCCGGCGATAGAACGGGTCGGCGCACCGCGGGGTGACGAGGATGGCGTCGATACCGAGCGCGGCGCCACTGCGGAACGCCGCCCCGACGTTGGTGTGGTCCACGATGTCCTCGAGCACGAGGACCCGCCGGGCGTCACGGACGACGGACTCGAGCACGGGCAGCTCGGGGCGGTGCATGGAGGCCACGGCGCCCCGATGCAGGTGGAATCCCGTGAGCTCCTCCATGACGTCGTCCGCGCCGACGAACACCGGCACGCCGTCGCGGTCGGCAGCCTCCACGAGGTCGGCCAGATCGGTCAGCCAACGCTCGGCCATGAGGTACGACCGTGGTCGGTGACCGGCGGCGAGCGCGCGACGGATGACCTTCTCCGACTCCGCCATGTACAGCCCGCGCTCCGGCTCGGTCCGCCGCCGGAGTGCCACGTCAGTAAGGCCGACGTAGTCCGTCAACAGCGCGATCGGGTCGTCGCGTGTGTCCTCGCCCGCCGGCGCCCCGAGCCCTCGCGCCTGGCGAACCTCCTCGCCGGTGACCCGCACCGGCATCAGGGGAGGAACACCAGCTTCACGACGGCCACGGTCCCGATCACGACGATGAGCCCACGAAGGGCCGCTGGCGCAATGCGCCGCCCGATCCGGGCACCGACCAGCCCACCGAGAAACGAGCCGACGGCGATGAAGAGGACGACCCACCAGTCGATCGAGCCACGAGCGAAGAGGATGAAGGTCACCGCCGCCACGGCGTTGACGATCGAGCTGAGGACGTTCTTGTAGGCGTTGAGGCGCTGGAGCGGCTCCGCGCTCAGCGCGCTGAAGATGCCCATGAGGAGGACGCCCTGGGCGGCCCCGAAGTACCCGCCATACGCGCCGGCGACGAAGATACCGATCCTCAACGCCCAGGCGTGCCAACTGGGCTGGGCCTCGTCGGGGTTTCGTTCCGCGGCGCGCCGCTGCAGCCAGGGCCCCACGAGGACGAGCACGAGCGCCACCACGATGAGCACGGGCACGATCGCCTGGAACGCCTCTGGCGGCAGCACCAGGAGCAGCAAGGCTCCGACCAGCGAGCCGAAGAACGACAGTGGCGCCAGGCGTCGGAGGGTCGGCGAGCGTTCAGCCAGCTCGTGCCGGTACCCGTAGCTGCCGCTCACACCGCCCGGGACGAGGCCGATGTTGTTGCTCACGTTCGCCGTCAGCGGCGGGTAGCCGAGGAAGAGCAACGCCGGGAACGTGATGAGCGACCCGGAGCCGACGATGGTGTTGATGGTGCCCGCCGCGAACCCCGCCGCGACGATCGCGACGACGTCGAGCACGGACACCCGGTCACCCTAGACCGGGCGACCGGGCGCCTTTCAGCGCTGTTGCTGCTCACCCTCCTGCTGCGTGGGCGCCTGCGGCGGGACGGGGGGCACCTGACCGGCCGGAGCGGCAGGGCCGACGGGCGAGGCCTGCCCGATCGACATCCGCCGGCTGGCGTGGCCTCGTCCGCTCGGAGAGGCGCCCTCGGTGGCTTCCGCACTGGCCTGGCCCGCCTGGCCGCGCGCCTCGGCGAGCGCCTGGGCCGGGTCCTGCAGCGAAGTGTCGGCGAAGGCGTCGTCCTCCGGCCCGGGGTCCACCCACGCGTCGTCCTCGCCGTCGAGCCCTTGCTGCTGACCCCCGAGCGCGCCGCTGATCCCGCGGAGGGCGTCGGTTACCTCGGACGGGATGATCCACATCTTGTTGGAGTCGCCGCGGGCGAGCTGGGGCAGCACCTGAAGGTACTGGTAGGCCAGCAGCCGTTGGGTGGGCTTGCCGCGGTGAATCGCCCCGAACACCTGCTGGATCGCCCGGGCCTGGCCCTGGGCCTCGAGGATGCGGGCCTGGGCCGAACCCTCGGCGCGGAGGATCTGTGATTGCTTCTCACCTTCGGCCGACAGGATCGCGGATTGTTTGACACCCTCGGCGTTGAGGATGGCCGCTCGCCGGTCCCGCTCGGCGCGCATCTGCTTCTCCATCGAGTCCTGGATCGAGTGGGGCGGGTCGATGGCCTTGAGCTCCACGCGGTTGACGCGGATGCCCCAGCGCCCGGTCTCCTGGTCGAGCACCCCGCGCAGCTGCGCGTTGATCTGGTCGCGGGACGTCAGCGTCTGCTCGAGATCGAGCGAGCCGATGACGTTCCGGAGCGTGGTGACGGTGAGCTGCTCGATGCCCTGGATGAAGTTGGCGATCTCATAAACGGCGGACTTAGCGTCGTTGACCGTGTAGTAGATGACCGTGTCGATGCTCACCACGAGGTTGTCGCTCGTGATCACCGGCTGCGGAGGGAAGGTGACGACCTGCTCGCGCAGGTCGATGTTCGCGCGCACCTTGTCGACGAAGGGCACGAGAAAGTGCATGCCGTCGTCGAGGGTGCGGCTGTAGCTTCCCAGTCGCTCCACGATCTGCGCGGTCTGCTGCGGGACGATCCGGACCGTCCGGATCGCGACGACGACCAGGAAGACGATGAGCAGTGCGACGACGACGAGAGTGACGACACTGCCGTCCATGGGATCTCCCTACTTTCGTTAGCTCCCGGACCGGTCCGGTCCTGGGTGGGTGTTCGTGTGTGATGTCCCGGTCTGACGGCGGGGCGGCCGGTTCGGCTCCCTGCTCACGGGCGGTCGGCCGTGCCGATCGTCGGGACCCGGGTCACGACCGCGGTGGCGCCGTCGATGCGCACCACGCGTACCTCCTCGCCGGGCTCGTGGGCTTCGGGATCACTGGACATGGCGGACCAGGTCTCTCCACCGACCTTCACGCGGCCCCCGTGCTGCGTGACTCTCTCCACGACATAGGCCGACCGCCCGATGTAGCCGGCGGTTCCCATGGCGATGCCTTCGGGCCGCTTCCCAAAGCGGCTCTTGGCCCAGGGGCGCGCAACGCCGAGCAAAATCCCGGCCACGACGACCGCGACGATGACCTGGACGGGGAAGGGCGCTCCCAACGCGGCCGCCACGGACCCGCCGAGCGCCCCTCCGGCGAGCATGGCAAACACGAAGTCGACGGTGGCTGCCTCGATGGCCCCCAGCGCGATCGCGACCCCGATCCATGCCAGCCAGCCGTAGTCCTCGAACACCGACCGCCTCCTCCCCTGAGTCGCTTGGAGGTCTCCGGTGGACCGGCTGGACCCCCTCATCGGTAGGACGCTCAGGACCTCAGCGTAGTTCCGTCCCGGAGCGAGGGCGCCGCAGGTTCGGTCAGCCGACCGGGACGGGCGCCGTCTGCCGTCCGATCGCGGCGTCTCCGGCAGCGGTATGCGAGGCCGCCCTCGCGCTCCACCGGTCGCCGTGTCGCTCGACGACGAGGGGCAGCCCGAAGGTGGCGGAGAGGTTCTCCGCCGTGAGGGTGCGCTCAAGTGGGCCGGCCGCGACGACCCGTCCCTGCCGGAGCAGAAGGACGTCGGTGAAGCCGGAGGGGATCTCCTCGACGTGATGGGTGACAAGGACCAGCGCGGGTGCCTCGACGTCCGCAGCGAGCGCGCCCAGTCGGGCCACAAGGTCCTCCCGGCCGCCGAGATCCAGACCGGCGGCGGGCTCGTCGAGGAGCATGACCTCCGGGTCGGTCATGAGCGACCGAGCGATCTGCACCCGCTTCCGCTCCCCTTCGCTCAACGTGCCGAACCGGCGGTCGACCAGGTGAGCCGCACCGAGGGCCTCCAGCAGCGACATCGCCCGGCGATAGTCCTGCTGGTCGTACTCCTCCCGCCAGCGTCCGACGATGGCATAGGACGCCGTGACGACGACGTTGCCGACCAGCTCATCAGCCGGGAACCGGTCGGCGATCGCCGCGCTGGACAAGCCGATCCGCGGCCGCAGCTCGAAGACGTCCACGGCGCCCAGCACCTCGCCGAGGATCCCGGCGACGCCACGGGTCGGGTGCATTCGGGCGGCCGCGACCTGGAGCAACGTCGTCTTTCCCGCGCCGTTCGGACCGAGGATCACCCAGCGCTCCCCCTCCTCGACCTCCCAGGTGATGTCGTCGAGAAGGGTGTTGCCGCCCCGAACCACGCTCACACCGGCGAAGGCGAGGACGTCGCTCATGGGAGACGACCCTAAGCCACCCCACGAAGTTCTCCGCTGCGCTCCGATACTTCGCGGGGACCCGGATTAGCCACCCCACGAAGTTCTCCGCTGCGCTCCGATACTTCGCGGGGACCGCGGACCAGAGACCTCCGCAGCCCTCCTGGGACCGTCCCCGGCCCCTCCTAGACTGGCGCGCGTGCCGGCCCTGCCCCTCTCCGTGCGCTTCGCGCTCTGGGCGACCGTGGCGGTCCAGGGCGGCGTCGATCCGGATGACGCGGTGATCTCGGCGCACCGCGACGTCGACCACGTGAGCGGGGAGCCGGCCGGGCGGCTCGAGCTGTGGCGCGACTTCGGCGAGAGCGCCGTCCTCGTCGCGCTCCCGCGCCCTGGCGACCTGACCGGTATGCCACGGGCCGGGTTCGACGGGTCCGGTGCGGCTGCCGAGGCGGGCCAGTGTGTCTTCGTGCCCGGCATGGGTGGCTTGCTCGTTCCGACGCTCACGTCCTTCGGACCGGAAGGCGACGAAGGCACGGCCGCGGAATGGTCCGCATACGACAGCGAACCGGTGCCCCGGCATCGGCTCGAGGCCTTGTCCCTCCGGGAGCTGGACCACCAGCTCGCCGAGGCCATCCGCGACGGCTCGACGGCGCTGGAAGCAGTCGAGGGCCGGCCGTGGTCGGCGCAGCCACGCGAGCACACCGAGCGCCGGCTCGAGACCCGCACCTGGGCGGTACCGCCGGAGACGTCACCGCGGGCTCTCCGCGTCATGCTGTCAGCCGCCCGGGTGGGCATCATCGTCGACGAGGGCCTGCGCCTGGCGGCGACGCCGTCGCTCGACGTCCACTCGTCCGGGCGGCGCGAGGTCGGGCTGCGCTCGTTGCAGTCGGTGGCCGGCCGCGTCCTGGCCGGCGCGACGAACCTCGCCGTGATGGACCTGGCCGGCTGGCGCCCGGTCTGACGTCTTAAGCGGGGTCCCCGCGAAGTATCGGAGCGAAGCGGAGGACTTCGTGGGGTGAGCTCTAGCCGAGGACCTGGCGGTAGACCTCCATGGTCCGGTCACCGATCGAGCCCCACGAGAAGTGCTCGACCGCACGGGTTCGCCCGGCCAGGCCGAAGTGCCGCGCACGCTCGCGGTCGGAGACCGCTTCGGTGAGCCGACCCGCGAGGTCCGCGACGAACGCGTCCGGGTCCACCGGCGTGCCGGTCCCGTCGTCGACCTGTTCTATGGGCACCAGCCAGCCGGTCTCGCCGTCGACGACGACCTCGGGGATGCCGCCGGTCGCCGTGGCGACGACGGCCAGCTCGCAGGCCATCGCCTCCAGGTTGACGATGCCGAGCGGTTCGTAGACCGAGGGACATACGAAAACCGTTGCCGCGGAAAGAAGAGCGACGACCTCGTTGCGCGGCAGCATCTCCGGGATCCAGACGACGCCGTCGCGCTTGGTCTTCAGGTCGCTCATGAGTCCCTCGACCTCGGCCATGATCTCCTTGGTGTCCGGCGCCCCGGCGCAGAGCACCAGCTGCACGTCCGGCGGCAGCGACGCGGCTGCGCGCAGGAGGTACGGCAGTCCCTTCTGCCTGGTGATCCGGCCGACGAAGATCACTGACGGCTTGTCCGGGTCGACGCCGTACTTGCGGACGACGTCCTCGTCGGGACCGCGCTGCCACAGCTGAGAGTCGATCCCGTTGTGCACCACGTGAACTCGGTCGGGGTCGAGCGAGGGGTACGCCTTGAGGATGTCGGCCCGCATACCCGCACTCACGGCAACGACCGCCGCGGCGCCCTCGTAGGACTCCTTCTCCGCGAAGGACGAGATGCGGTAGCCGCCCCCGAGCTGCTCGGCCTTCCAGGGCCGGAACGGCTCGAGACTGTGCGCGGTCACGACGTGGGGCATACCGCCGAGCAGTGAAGCCAGGTGCCCGGCGAAGTTGGCGTACCAGGTGTGCGAGTGCACCAGGTCGGCGCCCTCGCAGTCCGCCGCGATGGCGAGGTCGACGCCGAAGGTCTGCAGGGCCGCGTTGGCGTTCGCCAGCTCGGGCAGGTCGGCGTACGCGGTCGTGTCCGACTCATCTCGCGGGGCGCCGAAGCAGCGCACCTGGACGTCGACGTCACCGCGCTCGCGCAGCGCGCGGACCAGCTCGGCGACGTGGACACCGGCTCCTCCGTATACCGCGGGCGGGTACTCCTTGCTGAGAATGTCGACGCGCACGATCGCGACACTATCGACTGAGACCGGGCGGTGGGAGACCTCGCGACCCGAGGTCTCGCGCCCCTAGGGTTGGGCCATGGCGCGAAGATCGCAGAATCCAAAGGTGTTGGCGATCGTGCTGGCTGGTGGGGAAGGCAAGCGGCTGATGCCCCTCACCGCGGACCGCGCCAAGCCGGCCGTCCCGTTCGGCGGCCCCTACCGGCTGATCGACTTCGCGCTCTCCAATGTCGTCAACTCGGGCTACCTCAAGGTCGTCGTCCTCACGCAGTACAAGTCGCACAGCCTCGACAAGCACGTCACCGCGACGTGGCGGATGTCGACCCTGCTCGGCAACTACGTCGCGCCGGTTCCCGCGCAGCAGCGGGTCGGCAAGGACTGGTATCTCGGCAGCGCGGACGCGATCTTCCAAAGCCTCAACCTGATCCACGACGAGCACCCCGACATCGTCGTCGTCGTGGGCGCGGACCACGTCTACCGCATGGATTTCTCGCAGATGGTCGAGCAGCACCAGGAGACCGGCGCCGGCGTGACCGTCGCGGCCATCCGCCAGCCCATCTCGCTCGCCGACCAGTTCGGCGTCATCGAGGTCGACGACGACGAACCCCGTAAGATCGGCCAGTTCCTCGAGAAGCCCAAGAACGCCAAGGGTCTTCCGGACGCGCCGGACGAGGTGCTCGCGTCGATGGGCAACTACGTGTTCGACGCCGACGTGCTCGTCGACGCCGTGACGAAGGACCACGACCTCGAGGGAACCAAGCACGACATGGGCGGGGACATCGTGCCGGCCTTCGTCAACGACGGCACCGGCTACGTCTACGACTTCAAGAACAACTACGTCCCGGGCAACACGGACCGTGACCGCGGCTACTGGCGCGACGTCGGGACCATCGACGCATACTTCGAGGCCAACATGGACCTCATCTCCATCCACCCGATCTTCAACCTCTACAACTACGAGTGGCCGATCTACACCACCACGGGTTACCTGCCGCCGGCGAAGTTCGTCCACGGCCACGGGGACCGGGTGGGCGAGGCGTTGAACTCTTCGGTGTCCTCCGGCTGTGTCATCTCGGGTGCGCAGGTCACGGGGTCGGTGCTCGCACCGAGGGTGAAGGTGCACAGCTACGCGACGATCGTCGACAGCGTGATCCTCGACGCGGTCGAGATCGGGCGGTACGCGACGATCCGCCGGGCGATCATCGACAAGTACAGCGTGATCGAGGAGCACGCCATGATCGGGATCGACCACGACCACGACCGGGCCCGCGGCTTCCATGTGAGCGAGAACGGCGTTGTCGTCGTGCCTCGCGACTCCGTCGTCACGCCGTAGCGGCCAGTTCATCGGAGTGTTGTGGCCCTTATCAGGGCCATGACGCTCCGTGGCGACGTGGTGAGCCCCTTCAAACGGTCCATGGGACCGCCGTCATGACCTAAAGTCCCTCCGTGCTCGAGACGGTTGTCACTCTGGCCGTCTCCACGGTTTGTGTCGTCCTGCTCCTCACCGCCGGTCGGTGGTGGAGCGCTAGGCGCGGGCTGGGCGTTTCGCCGGGCTTCGAGCGGGTTCACCCGCAACGGTGGTGGGGTTCGCCGGACGGGGCGGACGAACCGGATCGGCGCGGTTCCTGCGGGAAGGTGGCGACCTCCGCGTCATCGGTCGGCGTGCTCATCTCGTGGTCGACGCCGGCATGCTGTCCGCCGTGCCGCACACGGGACACGTCGTTGACGAGCGGCGGTCCGAGGTACGGCGGCAGTGGCTTCTGACCGACGCGGGCGGAGCCGGCTACTTCGTCGGCACATCGATCGGATGGATTCCGTCTCTGGAGCTGCTGGCAAGGCTTCCCGGTGCCCCACGAGCATCCTGGGCGAGATGGGCGATGGCCGCATCTCCTCCCTCCCTCCTCGTCGCGATGGGGCTCATGGCAGTTGCCCTGGCGCTTGGGCAAGTCGTCTGATGGACGGGCCGTGACGTCGACGCCAAGGTGGGAGCGATCTCGATCGACCTGGACGGTCGAGTCATCTGCCCGCCGCCCGAGAAGGACTCTGTGCTGCGACTTCCCATCACACCGGGATGGGCCAACGACCTCGTTGGGTCGGCCAGATCGACGGGATGGTGGTGGCCGCTGTTCCTCCTTGTTGCCGGCCTGTTGGCCTGGTGGGACTCCGTCCCTTCCACGGTGCTGAGCGGAGCGCTGGTGTTGCGGGGAGTTCTCATGGTCCAGCGAATGTGGCGATTCGTCACCGTGCTCCACGCCCTACGCGTCACGCACGGCCTACCCCTTACGTCCGAGTGGCGTTATAAGGCGTTCACGACACCGGACGGCGTGCGCCTCATGGTTCTCCTTCTCGGGGCGGAGCCGGCGTGGGTGCTTCCAGTTCCGCACTGCAGCACCGAGGAGGGAACGGTGAGGGTGCGTGGTGAGCTCGGAACCGGCGCTGTCCACCTGGTCCTGGACGATCACGTGCTTATGCCTCGCGGCCCCGCCGTCAAGGTGACCCCTGAGGTGCTGGACGACCTCCGCGCTGCGTTGACGTTCACGCTGGAGGGCTACGGCGAGCTACCCGCCGACCTCCCCAGCGCGACCGACCGACGGAATCCCGACAACGGCGCCTGAGCCCACCTTTCCGGTCGCCTCATCGCATACGTGAAGATGCCGGGTATGCCTGGTGCCCCCGCGCGCATCGCCGTCCAAATCCAGCCGCAGCACTCCGACTACGCCGACATCCGCCGGCTCTGCGCGACGCTCGAGGACATCGGCGTCGACGTGATCTTCAACTGGGACCACTTCTTCCCGCTGAACGGCGACCCGGACGGGCGGCACTTCGAGTGCTGGTCGATGCTCGGCGCCTGGGCGGAGGCCACGGAACGGGTCGAGATCGGCGCGCTGGTGACCTGTTCCGCCTACCGCAACGCCAACCTGCTGGCCGACATGGCCCGGACGGTCGATCACATCAGCGCGCGGGCCGGCGAAGGCCGGCTGATCTTGGGGATTGGCTCGGGCTGGTTCGAGCGCGACTTCGACGAGTACGGCTACGAGTTCGGGACGGCGGGCGGGCGGCTGGACGCCCTCGAGCGCGACCTGTCGGTCATCAGGAACCGGTGGACCCGGCTGAACCCCCCGCCGACGCGGGAGATCCCGATCCTCATCGGCGGTGGCGGTGAGCGCAAGACGCTGCGGATCGTGGCCCAGCACGCCGCGATCTGGCACTCGTTCGGCAACCCCCAGACCATCGCGCACAAGCACGAGGTGCTCGACGAGTGGTGCGCGCGGGTCGGTCGCGACCCGGCGGCCATCACCCGGTCGGCGGGGGTGGCCCCCACGCCGGGACGGTATGCGGAACAGGTCGCCAGCTACTCCACCAACGCCCAAGCCCTCTACGACGTGGGCACGCGGCTCTTCACGATCGGGCTTTCCGGGCAGCGCTACGGCGACCTCGACAAGGTGCGGGAGCTGGTGGCCTGGCGAGACTCGATCAACGGCTGAGCGCGCGCCGCAGTCCGTGCGGGTCGTCGACCGGGGCTAGCGCGGTGGATAGCACCCCCCTTGAGGGTTGCAATCCACCGCCTTGACCGTTTGAGCCCGTGTCGACGCCGACACACCGGCCAGACGGAGCGACTTTAAGGTGGGGCCATGGTGCAGCGTCTGACCCCGGGCTCCCCGGTGGACGAGTCGCCGCGCCGGACCCTGCTCATCATCGGCGGCGCCGAGGACAAGCTCGGCCGATCGGTGGTGCTCAAACGGTTCGTCCGACTCGCCGGTAGCCGCTCGTCGCGCATCGTGCTCATCCCGACGGCCTCGTCCTTCGTCGACGAGGTCGTCGACACGTACAGCCGCGTGTTCACCCGGCTGCGGGCCGGTCCCGACATCCGGGTCGTCCACGCCGCGAGCCGGGCGGACGCGCACGACCCGGAGCTCGTGGCCCGGTTCGACGGTGCCACCGCGGTGTTCATGGCCGGCGGGAGCCAGCTGAAGCTGAGCCAGTTCCTCGTCGGGACCCCAGTCGGGAACGGCATCGTCGACGCCTACGAGCGGGGTGTCGTGATCGCCGGAACCAGTGCCGGCGCGTCGGTCATGAGCCGGTTCATGATCTCGCTCGGCGACGAGGGCCTGACCCCGCGACAGCGGGCCAGCCAGCTCACCGCGGGGCTGGGCCTGTTGGAAGACGTCATCGTCGACCAGCACTTCGACCAACGGGGCCGGTACGGCCGGCTGATGTCGATCGTCGCCAACTCCCCCAACCTCCTCGGCGTCGGCATCGACGAGAACACCGCCGTCGAGATCCGCGACGGGCACGTCATGACGATCGTCGGCACCGGGGGCGTCTTCGTGCTCGACGCGCGACATGCGGTGACGGACGCCCCGGACGCCCGCCGTGGGGCGCCGCTCTTGGTCTCGGGAGCAGTGGTGCACTCCCTCCCCACGGGCGCTACCTTCGACCTGCGCAGCGTCACGCTGACGCGGTTCGTCGAGCGCCACCCCGACATCGAGGTCGCGGTGGCCAGCGCGAAGGACCGCGCCGCCCCGACCCTCACCGCGGCGCGCCGCGCCGAGACCTGACGCACCCGCAAACGCCCGCCGGGCGTCGTCCGAGCCGAGGAGGAACCGTTGGCCGCCGAGCGCCCCACCCCGACCGGCCCCCTCTCCCCCGACCTCAGGATCGTCGAGTCCCGGATCTATCGCGGTCCGAACTTCTGGTCGTACGAGCAGGCGATCCACCTGGTCGTCGACCTCGGCGTCCTCGAGGGATATCCGAGTGACACGATTCCTCACTTCGCCGACCGGCTCGTCGACCTGCTTCCCGGCCTGAAGCGGCACCACTGCTCGCGCGGTCACGCCGGTGGGTTCGTCGAGCGGCTCGACGAGGGAACCTGGATGGGACACGTCGCCGAGCACGTCGCGCTCCAGCTCGAGACCGAGGCCGGCCACTACCAGTCGCGCGGCAAGACCCGCAGCGTCAAGGGCCATCCCGGCCGGTACAACGTCATCTACGGCTACATCGACGAGACCGTCGGCCTGACCGCCGGTCGGCTCGCGGTCCGCCTCGTCAACGACCTCGTGCAGCACGAGGAGGGCTTCGACTTCCACGAGGCGCTCGACGACTTCATCCGGTTGGCCGAGCGCACCGCGTTCGGACCCTCGACGGCGGCCATCGTCGAGGAGGCGGTCAGCCGCGACATCCCCTGGATCCGGCTCAACAACGCCTCACTCGTGCAGCTGGGGCAAGGCGTCCACCAGCAGCGCATCCGCGCGACGATGACCTCCAAGACGTCGGCTCTGGCCGTGGACATCGCCAGCGACAAGGACCTCACCGCGTCGCTGCTCGGCTCGGCCGGCCTCCCGGTGCCGCGCCAGTCCTCGGTCCGCACGGCGGCGGGAGCCGTCGACGCCGCGGAGCGGATCGGCTACCCGGTGGTGGTCAAGCCGCTCGACGGGAACCACGGACGAGGGGTATGCCTGGATCTCCAGTCACCCGGCGAGGTCGAGAAGGCCTTCGAGATCGCCCGCGGCGAGTCGCGGCGGGGCACTGTCATCGTCGAGTCCTTCGTCACCGGACGGGACTACCGGTGCCTCATCGTCGGCGGCCGGATGCAAGCGATCGCCGAGCGGGTGCCCGCCCATGTCGTCGGCGACGGCTCGCATACCGTCTCGGAGCTTGTCGAGATCACCAACGCCGACCCCCGCCGGGGCGTCGGCCACGAGAAGGTGCTGACCAAGATCAAGCTCGACGGCAACGCGGAGGAGGTACTGGCCGGGCAGGGCTACGGGGTGGCGTCCGTCCCTCCGCCCGGCGAGATGGTCAAGCTCGCGCTCACCGGCAACATGTCGACCGGCGGCATCTCGGTCGACCGGACCTTCGACGCCCACCCGGACAACGTGGAGATCGCCGAGGAAGCGGCCCGGATGGTCGGTCTCGACGTCGCCGGCATCGACTTCATCTGCCCTGACATCGCCTCACCGGTGCGCGAGACCGGCGGCGCGATCGTCGAGGTCAACGCCGCTCCGGGCTTCCGGATGCACACCCACCCGACCGTCGGTGTGCCGCAGTTCATCGCGAAACCCGTTGTGGATCTTCTGTTTCCGCCGGGAGCGCCGTCGCGGGTGCCGATCGTCGCGGTGACCGGTACCAACGGGAAGACCACGACTTCGCGGATGATCGCGCACATCTTCAAGGGTCTGGGCCGCAAGGTCGGCATGACGTCGACCGACGGCATCGTCATCGACGAGCGTCTCGTCATCAAGGCCGACGCGTCAGGTCCGAAGTCGGCCCGAATGGTGCTGCAGAACCCGCGCGTCGACTTCGCGGTTATGGAGGTGGCCCGCGGCGGCATTCTGCGCGAGGGGTTGGGCTACGACCGCAACGACGTGGCCGTCGTGACCAACATCGCGCCCGACCATCTGGGGCTTGGCGGGATCGACACCCTGCAACAGCTGGCCGCGGTCAAAGCGGTCATCGTGGAGGCGGTGCCGCGCAACGGGTTCGCGGTGCTCAACTGCGACGACCCGCTGGTCCGCGAGATGCGGCGGCGGTGCAGTGGCGAGGTCGTGTGGTTCTCACTGGAATACCCGGGGAGCGAGACTCGCGAGTTCATCGAACGGCACTGCCGCCGTGGCGGTCGGGCCGTAGTCCTCGAGCAGACCGAGCGCGGCGACATGATCGTCATCAAGCACGGCCGGCGCACCATGCAGCTCGCGTGGACGCACCTGCTGCCCTCGACCTTCGGCGGCGCGGCACGGTTCAACGTCGCCAACGCGCTCGCCGCGACCGCCGCGGCGTTCGCGGCCGGCGCTCCGCTGCACGACATCCGACAGGGCCTGCGGACGTTCACGACCAACTACTACCTCTCCCCCGGCCGGATGAACCTCCTCGACGTCGGCAACGTCGAGGTGTTCATCGACTACTGCCACAATGCGGCGGGCATGCGGGCCATCGGCGACTTCGTCGAGACGTACACCGCGCAGAGCGCGGGTCGGCAGGATCTGGCCAAGGCGTCGCGCATCGGGATGATCGGAGCAGCCGGCGACCGCCGCGACGACGACATGCGGGAGCTGGGTTCGGTCGCGGCGCAGCACTTCGACGTCCTCGTCATCCGCGAGGACGACCGACTGCGGGGTCGCCGGCGCGGTGAGACGGCCGACCTCATCGCCGAAGGCGTCCGGGCGGCCATGGCCGACGGTGCTCGCTGTCGGCAGGTCGAGATCGTCCTCAAGGAGATCGACGCCGTGAACCACGTCATGGCGCGCAGCAACCCGGGCGACCTCGTCGTGATGTGCGTCGACAAGCACGCCCAGGTCGTGGCCGAGCTGGAGAACCGCACCAACAGCGCCCAGGCCGGTTCGCACGCGAGCGAGCTGGCCGGCGACCCGGATCTCGACCCGGCCGTCCTGGTCCGGGACGCCGAGGCACACGGCCAGGAGGCCGAGGTGGAGGCGCTGGCCGCCGAGCAGGACGCTGCTGAGGAGGCGGAAGCCTCGCAACCGGCTCCTGCGTGAGTCAGGCTGTGGGGTCCGCCGCCTGTCGGGAGTCGTAGCCGCGGCCGTTGGTTGGATGGCCGCCCGGGACGTGGACCTCGTATGCGGTGGCTCGGGCGACGTAGAGCCGTAGCCCGACCTCGCGGCTGAGCTCCTCCGGAGAGAACTGGGTGCCGGCGTCGGTCCGGAACGCCTCGCCGACCACGTCTGACAGCTTCTCCTGAGGGATCTCGCCCGCGTCCGCGGCGATGTAGACCGCCTCCCCTTCCCCGGGCCGGCGCCTCGAGTCGAAGATGACGATCTGCGCGTGCGGTCGTTCGGCGAGATTGCGGGAGTGGTGGGCGTCCGGCCGCGACACCCAGTAGAAGTCCCCGTACCGGGCCGCCGTGTAGAACACCGGCGAGAGCCGCGGCTGCCCGTCCGGGTCGAGCGTCCCGAGGACCATGTAGGTGTTGCCGTCGATGACCCGGCGGGCCATTTCATCAAGCGGGGAACGCCCGCTCGGGAGAGTGCTCACCGCGGTGAGGCTACTCGCCGGCGGGGCGCGTTGCCGGAGCGTCGTGACTGCCGCGAACAATGGTCCGGTGGCGCTCTGGTTTACGAGCGCAACCGGACCATTGTGGTTCACACTGGGCTTCCAGGATCTCCGCAACCGGCCCGCAGCTGCGCCGCATACCTCTTCAGTGAACGCCGATAGGCGACAGCGTCCTCATCGGCCGCCCGGTCGACGAGGGCGTCGACCAGATCCGCGACCGCATCACCCGAGCGGCCGGCGTCGGCGAGGGTCAGCGCCCGGAACGCTGCTGCCGCAACATTTCCCGGGTGGGTGACATCGACGTCGTCGAGCAGGCGGAGCGCCCCGTCGTGGTCGCCGAGGTTGCGCAACGTCGACGCCGCCTGAATCTGCGCGCGGTGTCGATACGGCTCCCGCAGACCGGCCGCCAGCGCACTCCGGTAGAGCCCGATCGCCCGGGCGGGATCACCCGCGGCGTCGTATGCACCGGCCAGCTCGAAGACCAGGCGCTCGTCGCTGGGGTGCTCGGACACCAATCGCTCCGCCGCCGCGATGCGCGCCGCGTCGTCCGTCATAGCGCACAGCTCCGCGATCTCCGACTCGAGCTCGTGCTCGCCACGCGCCGCGACCACCTTGCGCCGGATCGTCCGCGGGTCGTCAACGGTGCCGCCGTGATCCGCGAGCCACACCCGGATGGCCGCCTGCGAGTCGTGGCACATGAAGGCCAGGACATCCCCGTCGCCCAGGGTGGGGACGACCGCCAGGAGTCCCTCCATCTCCGTGTCGTAGGACTCGACCTCTCCGATGCCGACCCGGGCCAGCCCGGTGCGCAGGTGCTGGTCGACCTCCGCAAGGGTGCGGCCACGTAGGTACTTCGGCTTGTGCGCCACCACGACGTGATCGGCGCCCTTGCCGGCCATCTCGCCGAGAGCCTGGATCGCCTCGTCCGAACGGTCTCCCGTGCCGCCGAGGGCGAGGTGGACCCGTGCTCCCGGCGCGGTAAGTCCCCGCGCGACCTGAAGAAGCGCCTCGAGCCCAGCCTCGTTGTGCGCCAGGTCGAGGATGACCGTCGCCCGGCCGCCGTCCTCGAGCGGCAGTGTGTAGGTGTTGAGCCGGCCTTCGTTGAGGACCGGGTCTGGAGCGAACGTCCGCAGCCCCTCGACCACCGCCGACCGCGACAGCCCCAGCCCCAGAGCGGCGGCCGTGGCGGCCAGCGCGTTGGCGGTGTTGTGGCGCGACAGCCCGGACAGCGTCACCGGGACGTCGACGATGCGCACCAGGCGGTCAGGATCGGCTCCCGGCGTCAGGACCACGATGTCGCCGTCGAGGACGGTGATCCCGCGGCCGCCAGCGGTGATCGACTCGCGCAGAGCCGGCGCGTCCGGGTCGACGCTGAACGCCCACGGCCGAGCCTGGATCCGGTGGCGCATCGCCCAGACCCGGGGATCCTCGCCATTGAGGACGACCCAGCCGTCGGGCTTGGTGACCGTCGTGACGATGCCCTTGACCTCGGCCAGCTGGTCCAGGGTCTCAATGCCCTGCTGACCCAGGTGGTCGGCCGTTACGTTGGTGACGACACTGACGTCGTTGGCCGCGACTCCCATGCCGCGCAACAACATCCCGCCTCGGGCGGTCTCGAGCACCCCGATCTCGAGACCGGGTGTCGCGAGCACCTCGCGCGCCCCGGCCGGTCCGGAAAAGTCGCCCTCGTCGACGGTCTCGCCCATGACGACGACGCCGGACGTGGAGCTCCACGCCGTCTTCTTGCCGGCTGTCATGGCGAGATGGGCCACGAGGCGGGTGGTGGTGGTCTTGCCGTTCGTGCCGGTGATGGAGACCACCGGCACGGAGGCGCTACGGACCGACGAGGGACCGCCGGGCTCCTCGCCGCGGATCCGCGCGGCGGCATCGGCGAGGGTACGGTCCACCGACTCGGTATGCGTGCCGGCGTCACCGAGCAGCGCCTCCAGTACCGGAGCGAGGGCCTCTCCAGCCAGGCGGCCCCAGTTCCGATGCCGCCACGGGATGGCCACGACGATGTCGTCCACCGTGCCGCCCGGACGGGTTCGTACGGTAATACGCTTCGGGCCCACCCCAGCGACCACGCGCCGCATGACGTGAGCGGCCAACCGCATCACGAACCGTTGGCGTTGCGCGGTGTTCGGCTTGCCCGGCCGCGGGGAGCGCAGCCCGCAGCGCTCGGCGAGCTCGGACGCATACCGGCGCTCGAGGGCCAGGTACCCCGGCAGCCGCAACGAGACCTTGACGGCGGGCCGGGCGAAGTAGAGGTTCGGACCGTCGAGGACGCGTACCTCACGAACCTCGACGAGGTCGCTCACTGCCCCATCGCGTGGACGCCGCCGTCGACGTGGACGATCTCGCCGGTGGTGGCGGGGAACCAGTCGGACAACAGCGCGGCGCAGGCCCTGGCCGCGGGCACCGGGTCGTTGACGTTCCAGCCCAACGGGGCCCGCTCGTCCCAGACCTCCTCAAACCGCTCGAAACCCGGGATCGACTTCGCCGCGGTGGTGCGAATCGGGCCCGCGGCAACGAGGTTGGCGCGAATGTCGCGAGGGCCGAGGTCGCGGGCTAGGTACCGGTTCGTCGACTCGAACGCCGCCTTGGCCACGCCCATCCAGTCGTAGACCGGCCACGCGAACTTGGCGTCGAAGGTGAGCCCGACGATGCTGCCGCCGTTCTCCATCAAGGGCAGGGCCGCGACGGCCAGGGCCTTGAGGGAGTAGGCGGACGCGCGCAGCGCAGTCGACGCGTCCTCCCAGGTGCCGGTCATGAACTCGAAGGCGCCCTGCGGCGCGAACCCGATGGAGTGGAGCACTCCGTCCAGGCCGTCGACATGCTCCTTGAGGCGCTCCGCGAGGGTGTCGAGGTGCTCCTCGTTGGTGACGTCGAGCTCGACGACGGGCGGCGCGCTCGGCAGTCGACGCGAGATGGTCTGGGTGATCTTCATCGTGCGGCCGAAGGACGTCAGCACCACTTCGGCGCCTTCCTCCTGCGCGATCTTCGCGACGTGGAAGGCGATGGACGAGTCCATGAGGACGCCGGTGATCAGCAGCTTCTTGCCGTCGAGGATGCCCATGTCAGTGCCCCATTCCTACTCCGCCGTCGACGGGGATGACCGCCCCGCTGATGTATGCCGCCTCAGGACTCGCGACGAACCGCACCGCGGCCGCGACCTCCCGTGCGTCCCCGAACCGGCCGGCCGGAATCGCGGTGAGGTAGGAGTCGCGGACCTTGTCGGGCAGCGCCTGCGTCATGTCCGTGTCGATGAAGCCGGGCGCGACGACGTTGGCGGTGATGCCACGGCCGCCCAGCTCTCGCGTGATCGCGCGGGCCAGACCGACGAGTCCGGACTTGCTCGCGGCGTAGTTCGCCTGGCCGGGCGCCCCGTAGAGGCCGACGACGCTGGAGATGAGGACGATCCGGCCGCGACGCAACCGGATCATGCCCTTGCTGGCCCGTCGGGCACATTTGAAGGCGCCGGCGAGGTTCGTGGAGATGACCTCGTCGAACTCCGCGTCGCTCATCCGCATGAGCAGCGTGTCACGGGTAATGCCGGCGTTCGCGACGAGGACCTCGATCGGCCCGCCGAGGATCTGCTCGGCCTCGTCGAAGGCGGCGTTGACGGAGTCGGTGTCGGTGACCTCGCACCGGACGGCCTCGAGTCCCTCGGGGGCCTCGCCCTTGCGGTTGGTGATCACGACGTGGTCACCGGCCTCGGCGAAAGCCCGGGCGATCGCCAGGCCGATTCCCCGGTTGCCGCCGGTGACGAGCACGTTCCTGCGGGGGGTGTCGTCGGACTGCGTCATCGAGGCTCCGTCGGGGGTGGGCAGGCGGACAGGGTGTCGCCCCGAACGCTAGCGAACCTCGCGTTGGACGTGCAGCGCGGCGCGTGACACACCCCCAGGCGGCGGCCGGAGGCGGGACGTAGAGTGAGGTTGTGAGGCGCGGAGAGGACGGGGAGCAGTCCAGGCGAGCCCCTTCGCGCCCCTCGCCGCCGCCCGTTCAGTCGGTGACGAGTGCTCCGGTTTCGGCGGCGGACGACCAGGGGCATCGGGTGCGGAGGTACCTGCTGACTATGGGGATCCGGGTCGTGTGCGGGGCGCTGGCGCTGTTCACCGAGGGGTGGGTGCGGTGGACGTTCGTGGCGCTGGCCGTGGTCCTGCCGTACATCGCCGTCGTCATGGCCAACGCGGTGGGGCCGCGGTCGGGCGAGGTGGTGGCGCCGGTCGACCACGAACCACCCGCAGCCTTGCCCACGTCGCGCGTGGACGACGAGGACCGCACCATTCACGGCCGCATCGTCGACAGCTGAGGCCTGGGTTTGGTCGCGGCCGAGCTCGTCTGCAGCGCGAAGGGCTGCCGCAACGAGGCGACACGGGCCCTGCTCTGGAACAACCCGAGGCTCCACGACGAGGTCCGCCGCAAGGTATGGCTCGCGTGCTCCGAGCACGAGCCGTCGCTCGGGGACTTCCTCCGGCTGCGCGGGTTCCTCCGGGACGTCATCGACGTGGCCGACCTGACCGAAGCGCACGGCTGAGTCGTCCTGATCGGGGTGGATCCACCACGCCCGAAGGTGGTGTATCCGCCCCAATGAGTGTCCTGTGGACGACCACCCCGCCGCGTCGAGCCGTTCGGCAACGCTGGGTCAGTGTTCACCGACTCGTGGCTGGGAGGGCCGACTCCAGGGGCGCCTCCGACCCCAACCTCGCTCGAGGCTCTCCGGGCCGTGGCGAATGAACAGCGCGGCCTGGTCACCCGGCGACAGTGCCTGGCGGCGGGCATGACCGCTCGGGCCGTCGACGTCCGGGTGGAGACGGGACGGTGGTGCCGCGTGCAGCGCGGCGTGTACCTGACCCTGCCCGGTCGTGACGACTGGCGCACTCAGGCGCTGGCCGCGCTGCTGGCGTGCGGCCCCGATGCCGCGTGGTCGCACTGGACCGCTGCGCGCGTGTGGGGCCTGATGCCCGCGCCGCCGCGGCTCATCGAGATCTTGGTCCCCCACGCGTTCTCGGTCGCGGATCCTGTCGGAGCTCGGGTAAGACGCGCCCGGCGGCTCGACGAACGTGTGGATCCGCTGCGCTGGCCGTGGCTCACGACAGTCGAGGAGACGATCCTCGACATCGCCGAGACGGCAAACCTCGATGAGACGTTCGCCCTGCTCGGCCGGGCGTTCCAGCGCTTCCGCACGACCGAGCCCGCTGTCCTTGCAAGGTTGTCGGCCCGGAGCCGGCATCCGTCTCGAGCGCTGCTGGCCCAGGTGCTGTCGGACGCAGGGGAAGGAGCCGAAAGCGCCATGGAACTGCGCTTCCTGCGTGACGTGGAACGCGCTCATGGACTGCCGAGGGCCACCCGGCAACTGCGGACGACGCCGTCCCGGCGCGAAGTCCATGACGTGGCCTATCCAGAGCAACGGGTTCTCGTCGAGCTCGATGGTCGGCTATGGCACGAGTGGGGTTCCCGAACTGTCGAGGGACGGCGCGACCGGCTCAGCGCGACCGACGGCTGGCTTACGGTGCGGGCGTTCTGGATGGACGTCCTACGACCCTGCTCGCTGGCCGGTGAGATCGCCGGGATCCTCCGCACTCGAGGATGGTGCGGCGCACCGCACCGGTGCCGACGACAGGGGTGCCGGCCCGACGCATACGTCATCGGGGCGGATTGACCACCCTGGAGCGTTGTCGAACCACCCCAGTCCCGGCTCAGCCGCCGATCGAGGACATCGGCCGGTCCGGCTGGCGGAAGTGGAGGTCGCCGATGCCGTGGCCGCGCTTCTTCCGCCACATCTCGCCCTGGATCAGGGCCGCCAGCTCGGCGTCGGAGGCGCCGTCCCGCAGCGGCCCGCGCAGGTCGGTCTCGACCTCCGAGAAGAGGCAGTTCCGCACCTGGCCGTCGGCGGTGAGCCGGGTCCGGTCGCACGCCGCACAGAACGGCTCCGACACGCTCGCGATGATGCCGACGGCCGCTGGGCCGCCGTCGACCAGGAACCGCTCCGCCGGCGCGCTCCCCCGCTCCCGCGACGGCAAGGCTGTCAGCTCGAACCGCTCGGACAACCGCGAGCGGATCTCGTCGGCCGTCACCATCAGCGAGCGATCCCAGGCGTGCTGCGCGTCCAGCGGCATCTGCTCGATGAACCGCAGCTCGTACCCCCGGTCAAGGCACCACGCCAGCACATCCGCGACCGTGGTGTCGTTGACTGCCCGCATCGCCACCGCGTTGACCTTGACCGGCGTCAGCCCGGCCTCGGCGGCGGCGGCCAGACCCTTTTCCACGTCGGTCAGCCGGTCGCGCCGGGTCAGCCGGGTGAACGTCTCGGCGTCGATGGTGTCGAGGCTCACGTTGACCCGGTCCAACCCCGCCTCGGCCAGTGCCCCCGCCGCCCGCTCGAGCCCGACACCGTTGGTCGTCATGGCGATCTGCGGCCGCGGCTGAAGTGCCGCGATGCCGGCCACGACCTCGACGATCGACCGCCGCAGCAGCGGCTCGCCGCCGGTCAGCCGCACCTGCCGCACGCCGAGACCGACGAACACGCCGATCACCCGCAGCAGCTCCTCGTCGCTCAGCATCTCCGGCTTCGGCAGCCACGGCAGTCCCTCGGCCGGCATGCAGTAGGTGCACCGCAGGTTGCAGCGATCCGTCACGGAGACCCGCAGGTCGCGCGCCACCCGCCCGAACTGATCCGGCAGCCCCAGTACGCCCTGAGGACGCAGCCGCGGAGTCGAGAGGGCGGTCATCGATCAACTGTATGCCGACGGCTGCCACACGCACGCCGGGTAGCGTGAGGCGGTGCTCACGGCGCTCGCCTCGCGGCGGATGCTCGGCGGCCTGGCCCTCGCCATCGCGTTCGCCGTCGCGTGCATCCTGCTCGGCCGCTGGCAGTGGAGCCGCTACGAGGACCGCCAGGTCCGCGCCGAGGCGGTTACCACGCACTACGCCGCGAGCCCGGTGCCGCTCGACGCCGTGACCGCGCGCATACCTCTCTCCGAGGAGGACCAATGGCTGCGGGTCACGGCGACCGGCCGGTATGCGTCGGGCCAGCAGCTGCTCGTCCGCAACCGCGTGCTCGACGGCCGGCCCGGCCTCGAGGTCCTGGTCCCCTTCGACCTGAGCGGCACGCTGTCAGGGACGCGGCTGTTCGTCGACCGGGGCTGGGTCGCCAACCCCGACTCCGCCGCCGACCTTCCGTCGGTTCCGGCGGCTCCTGTCGGCGACGTGACGATCGAGGGATGGCTGCGCAGCGGTGAACCGGACCTCGGCAAGGACCTGCCGGCCGGCCAGCTGGCCAGCATCGACCTGGCCGCAGCGGCTCGGCAGACCGGCGGCGGAACCGTGGTCGACGCCTACCTCGAGCTCGGCTCGGAGCAGCCAGCCGGACCGCGCCCGGAACCCCTCGCCGCGCCGGACACCGACCTCGGCCCGCACCAGGCGTACGCGTTCCAGTGGTGGCTCACGCCGCTGTTCGGGTTCGTACTCCTGGGCTACCGCGTCCGCGTCGCCGCGGCCGAGCGCCGGGAGAGCGAACCGGTCGCCGCGAAGGCCAGGAAGCTGCGGATCTGGGACGAGGAGGACCTTTAACGAGCCAGGGCCTCGAGGCGGTACCGCACCATGTCGCGGACCACGTCGTCCGGAGGCATGCCGTCCGGGGCGAACGCGATCAGCCCCTTGGTCATCCGGAAACCGGGGAGCCGGTCGCGGACGCGCTCGATGATCTCGGGGTCGAACACGAACACACTCAGGTGATCCTTCGCGGCCTTGAACCCCACCAGCGGTCGCCCGCCGTAGCGGAACGCCGGTGCCCCGTAGCTCGTCCCCTGCTCGGCGTCCGGCGCGACCTCCAGCACCAGGTCCACGAGGCGCTCGAGTGCGACGCGTATGTCGGCCGGTTGCTTCTCGAGGTAGGCGTCCACGTCACCCATCGCGCCACGGTAGCGGCGCTACCATGACGGTGGCCCGGGCAGCCGGCCGCCTGCACCCCTGGGGGATGGTGAATGCCCCGTTCGACCCGCACGACCGTCAGCGTCAGCGATGCGCCCTCACCATCTGGGCGGACCCGCTCTCAGCAACGCAGGCACCTGGACCACTGTCCGCCGGAAAGAGCCGCATCATGACCCCCTCATCTCCGGACCCCAAGGCGATGGCGCGCCACCTGCGCAGCGCGCTCGCCGACCGAAACGTCGCCGTGAGCCACAGCGAAGCACTCGAGCTGGTCGCTCGCCAGCTCGGCGCCCGTGACTGGAACACTCTGGCCGCCGCGAGGCCCGCTGCGGATGGCCACGTCGTCCCGATCCTGCGCGTCTTCGACGAGGCCGCCGCGCTGGCCTTCTACGTCGAGTACCTCGACTTCCGCGTCGACTGGCGCAACGACACCGGTGGCCACGAACCGCTTTACGCCCAGCTCTCCCGCGGCGACGCGCGCATCCACCTCAGCGGGCACCACGGGGACGCAAGCCCCGGCAGCGGCGTGCTCGTCCCCGTCGCCGACGCGCTCGACCTCCAGCTGACGCTCAAGGCCAAGGAGTATGCCTACGCGAACCCGGGCATCGAGGACCGCCCCTGGGGACGGGTGGTCACGGTCATCGACCCCTTCAGCAACCGGATCGTGTTCGTCGAGTCCAACCGCCCCGGGGCGGCCACGACGTCGGCCGAAGCGGACCCTCGGCCCGCGGAGGCGGCCGCGCCGATCGTGCTGCACGTCTGGGTGGCTTGCTCTCCGGCGCAGGCGTTCGAGGTGTTCACGGCGCGGTTCGGCGAGTGGTGGCCGCGGGAGGCCTACTCCCCCGGCCCGCTCCGCGAGATCCGGGTCGAGCCCTGGGTGGGCGGTGAGGTCACGATGCTGTCCGAGGGAGGCGACGCATACCGCCTCGGGGAGGTCCTCGTCTGGGAGCCGGGACGGCACTTCGCCCAGTCGTTCACGTTGGCGCAAGATCCGGCGTACCCGAGCCGCCTGGACGTGACGTTCGCGTCCGCGAAGCACGTCGGTGGGACCCGGGTGCGGTTCGCCCACGGCGGCTGGACGCCGGCCAACGTCGCTGGACGGGCCCGGTTCAGCGAGTGGGACCTGCTGCTCGGCCAGTACGCGGCGCTGGCCAACAGCGTCGCCTGACGGCTCACTGACCGGAGGCGGCCGTCTCGAGCTCAGTGGCGAACTGGGTCTCGTAGAGGTCGGCGTAGAGGCCGCGGCGGGCCAGGAGCTCGGCGTGGCGGCCGCGCTCGACGATGCGGCCGTCGTCGACGACGAGGATGAGGTCGGCGCCACGCACGGTTGAGAGGCGGTGCGCGATGACGAGCGAGGTGCGACCGGCGAGCGCCGCGTCGAGGGCCCGCTGGACGGCGACCTCCGACTCCGAATCGAGGTGCGCAGTGGCCTCGTCGAGGACGATGACGCGTGGACCCTTGAGCAGGAGCCGGGCGATAGCGAGGCGCTGCTTCTCGCCACCCGAGAGGCGATGCCCGCGGTCACCGACCACGGTGTCGAGCCCCTCGGGCAGGCTGTCGACGAGGCGCAGCACCTGGGCCGCGGCCAAGGCGGCGCGCATCTGCTCCTCGGTGGCCTCCGGTCGGGCGTATGCGAGGTTGGCCCGGATCGTGTCGTGGAAGAGATGGGCCTCCTGCGTGACGACGCCGACAGAGTCGTGCAGAGCCTGCATGGACACGTCGCGCAGGTCGACCCCACCGATCCGCACGGTGCCGGCACCCGGGTCGTAGAGCCGTGACACCAGCGCCGTGATGGTCGTCTTGCCGGCGCCGGACGGTCCGACCAGGGCGACGAGCTGCCCGGGCGCCACCGAGAACGACACATCGTGGAGCACCGACTCCCCCGCCCCGCGGTCACCGGACGAAGTGGACTCCAGCGAAGCGAGCGACACCTCGTCGGCCGAGGGGTAGCGGAACGCCACCTGGTCGACGTCGACGCCCAGCGGACCGTCCGGAAGCGACCTGGAGTCCGGCTTCTCGGTCACCAAGGGCTGGAGGTCGAGGACCTCGAAGACCCGCTCGAACGACACCAGGGCGGTCATGACGTCGACCCGGACGTTGGAGATAGCCGTGAGCGGCGCGTACAACCGGGCGAGCAGTGCGGCGAGGGCCAGCAGGGTGCCCACGGTGAGCGTCCCGTTGACGGCCATGACCCCGCCGAACCCGTAGACCATCGCCGTGGCGAGAGCCGCGACCAACCCGAGGGCGACCATGAACACCGTGCGGTTCATGGCGATCCGCACGCCGGCGTCGCGCACCTTGCCCGCCCGCTCGGCGTACTCACGATCCTCGCGGGAGGGGTTGCCGAAGAGCTTGACCAGCAGGGCGCCCGCGACGTTGAACCGTTCCGTCATCCGGCTGCCCATGTCGGCGTTGAGGTTCATCTGGAGGGTGGACAGCCCGGCGAGCCGCTTGCCCATGACGCGCGCCGGGATGAGGAAGAACGGCACGAGCAGGAGAGCTCCGACGGTGAGCTGCCACGACAGCGTGAACATCGCCGCGACGATGAGGACCAGCGACACCGCGTTGCTGACGACGCTCGAGAGCACCGAGGTGAACGCGGCTTGCGCGCCGATGACGTCGGAGTTGAGCCGGCTGACGAGCGAGCCGGTCTGGGCGCGGGTGAAGAACGCGATGGGCTGGCGCAGGACGTGCGAGAAGACCTCGGTGCGTAGGTCGTAGATGAGGCCCTCGCCGATCCGCGAGGAGTACCACCGCTGGAGCATCGTCAGGCCGGCGTCCACGACCGCCAGGGCGGCGACGACGAGCGACAACCGGATGACCACGCTGGAGTCCTTCGGTGTGACACCGTCGTCGACGAGGTCCTTGAGGAGCAGCGGGACGGCCACCATCACAAAAGCGTCGACGACCACGAGGACGAGGAAGACGATGATCGGCCGCAGGAACGGCCGCGCGTAGCCGAGCACGCGGCGGGTCGTGCCGGGTGTGAGCCGGCGGTCGACGACGTCGGAGTCGCGGGTCATGGACCGCATGACCATCCAGCCCGACATG
>DATLQE010000037.1:0-5202 GCA_035535335.1 Lapillicoccus sp.
GACGTTCCGCCCGGCGCGACCGTCACGGGCGCGGCGCAAGAGCTTCGCATCGACTCGACATCGGGCCCGAGGCAGAACTGGGCGGGCCACTGCTACGCCCCACTCTACCGGGTGCGTCCGCCCTCCTCGACCGCTACCCCACCGGGGTATACCCACCAGGACGGTTGCCCACTGTGGCCCAAAGAGGGCAACACTGGGGTCATGCCCCCCAACACCGGCCAAGCTCGCCGTCGTCCCAGCACGAGCCCGTTCCGCGACAGTCCCGCGCCGACATACGAGACGTTCGAGGTCGACAGCCGCGTGATACACGACCGCTACGGGCTCGGACGCGTCGTACAGCTCAACACCGACCGGATGAACGTCAAGTTCGGCGATTCTGTCATCGACATCGATACCCGAAGCCCGAAAGTGCACCTGCTGTAGCCCCTTCGAGCGCGCCCGCTGTTCTCGATCGGGGACGGAAGGGTCTGGCCGACGACTCCGGTTTGCTGTCAGAGTGACGGGGGCGCGGGCAGACTCCGCATGCCCGGCTGCGGTCACCGTCAGGGATGGGGAACAGGGAGGCGACGATGAAGAAGCTCGGCTTCGCCATCGCAGGCACGGCCGGACTAGCCGCTTTGGTGGCGCAGGCTGCGCGTTCCGATGAGCTGTTCCTGGGTTACCTGTTGAACACCGTGGTCAACAAGATCCCGTTTCCGTCGGCGCGGTTGGCGGCGTATCGGGCGGCGGGGATGCGCATCGGCCCCAACAGCAACATCATGATGCACGTGCGCGTGATGACCCCGAACGGAGTCGAGATCGGGGATCACTCGATCATCGGCGAATACTGTCAGTTGGACGGTCGTGCGGTCCGGCTCGGAGAAGGGCCCGGACTGGTCATCGGCGACAACGTCAACATCGGTGCGTACACGCACTTCATCGGCGGCGGTCACGAACCGAACAGCCCGGACTTCCATGGACCGCTCGCGAGGACGGTTGTGCACGACCGGGTGTGGATCACCATGAACTGCACGGTGTTGGCCGGGGTCACAGTCGGCGAGGGGGCAGTCGTATCGGCGTTGTCACTCGTCAACAAGGACGTGGCCCCCTACACGATGGTCGGCGGGGTCCCGGCGAAGTATCTCAAGGACCGTAGTCGCGACCTGAGGTACACGCTGTTCAACCGAGCCCGCTGGATCTAGACCGTCTGACCGGGAGGCCGCACATCAAGGTATGCGTGGTGCTCCACCACCTGCCCGCACCAGGGGCAGGCGGATTGGAGGGTCAGGTGCACGATCTGTGCTCGGGGCTGCTGGAACGCGGCGTCGATGTACGCGTCGTGTGCCGGCCGAGCCTGTACCTGCCTGCTCCCGACGTTCCCCTGCAAGGACGGGTGACCGCACTGCCCGTAGCTGAGTCACCGGCCGAGCACGACACCGCCTTTCTGGAGCTGTGGCGCACCTCCCGCGAGCTGTACGAAGCCGAGGAGCTGAGCGCATACGACGTCGTGCACATCCAGTCGCACTACGGATTCCACGCCGCGCTCCACGTGGTCGGGCGGGCCGGTCCCCGCCCCGCCCTGGTCACCACCTTCCACCTGACCGCGCTCGGGGGCATGCTGCGCCTGCAGGAACTGGGCCTTCCTCAGGAGCCCGACCTGCTCCTGACCCAACCGGCCGCGGTCATGGAAGCCACCCTTGCCCGCCTGTCCGACCATTCGATCGTGGTCTCTCAGCAGGTCCGGGACGATCTCACGACGGGATATGGCGCGGCTCCCGACCGGGTCAGCGTCGTGTACAACGGGATTGACACCGGCGTCTTCACCCCGCGGCCTCGCCAGGAGGCCCGTGCGCAGCTCGGCCTCGACCCGGCTCTGCGGTACGTGCTCTACGTCGGGCCGCTCTTCGGGTTCCGCGGCCGGACTCTCCGCGACTGCCTTCCCTTCCTGGACCCTGACGTACGGGTGCTCATGATCTGGCCGTCGACCGGGAGTGACGAACCTCCACCAGCGGGAGGCCGCCTCATCCACGTCGGCTACGTGCCCCATGACGAGATGCCCCTCTATTACTCGGCGGCTGAGCTGCTCGCCTATCCGCTCGTCTACACCGGCTTCGGGCTGAGCTTGCTGGAAGCCTCCGCCTGCGGATGCGTCCCCGTGGCGTTCAGCCTCCCGCCGACAACGGAACTCGTCTCTGACACCGCTTGGCTGGTCGACGACATCACCCCACAGGCCTTCGCTGAGACGATCAACACCGCGCTGCGCGATCCGGAGACCGTGAAGAAGGCCCGCGACGGCATACAGCTGGCGCGTGGCGCTCAGTTCGGCCGAGACCGCATGGTCGACCAGACCCTGGCGGCGTACGACGTCGCGATCCGTGCCACTCGCGAAACGGCAGCCGCAGGGCATATCCCGGCCGCGGGACTACTCGGCCGGCGAAAGCACCTCGTAGTGTCCGATCCAGGTCTCCCGTAGGAGGTGCTCCTCCTCGGGAGCGATCACGGCTTCCTGCCAATGCTCACCAGCAAAGGTCCGGATCGACTCGACGTCCTGCCAGACGGTCACGTAGACGAACTCGGTGGACGACGCGTCACGCGGGCGCCCCACGTGTTGAGCCACGAGTCCCGCCTGTCGCGATACCAACGGTATGGCGACATCGCGCAAGAAGGCCTCGAACTCTGCTTCCTTGCCGGTGTGGATTGTGGGCCTGAACACGCGGATGATCACGGTCGACTCCCTCGCTGCAGCGCAGCACAGCATCCTATTCCGGCGGCGGGCCCACGCCGGCACGGGAACGCGAACGACGATCACGCGGCGGTGGTCCTGACGCCCGCTACTAGATTCGCGGCGAGCTCCAGCGGCACGGACCGATGACTTTCATGGGCCTCACAGGTCGTCACTGAGTAGCAGGGGATGATAGGAGATCGGATGTCCAACGGTTCCCATACCCTCACGCCTCGCCTCCTCCTCGAGGGCCTGGCGATGCCCGAGTCGCCGCGCTGGCACCAGGGGCGGCTCTGGTTCTCGAACTGGGGCGCGGGCGAGATCATCGCGGTCGACCTCGACGGCAACAGCGAGATCGTGGCTGACGGCCCTGAAGGTTTGGGCTGGGCCGTCAACTGGCTTCCCGACGGCCGCATGCTCATCACCGGTGACGAGCTGATGCGTGTCGAACCGGACGGCACCCGGGTGCGCCACGCTGACTTGTCCGCCATCTCCGAGCACGGGTGGAGCGAGCTGACCGTGGACGGGCGCGGCAACGTCTACGTCAACACCATCGGATTCGACTTCGCCGACTTCGGGACGGTCATGAGCAGTGGGCAGGCGCTTGGGAAGATCGCCCTGGTCACGCCCGATGGACAGGTCCGGCAGGTCGCCGACGAGATCGCGTTCTCCAACGGGATGGTCATCACACCGGATAACCGGACCCTGATCGTGTCCGAGTCCTTCGCCCAGCGGCTGACCGCGTTCGACATCGCCGACGACGGCGCGCTTTCCCATCGCCGGGTCTGGGCTGACGGGATCGGCCCGGACGGCATCTGCCTCGACGCCGACGGCTGCATCTGGGCCTCCAGTGCCGTTGGAGTCAACGACTCTGCCCGCATTCGCGAAGGCGGGCAGGTACTAGAGCGAGTGGAAGTCGATCGTGCCTGCTTCGCGGCCATGCTCGGCGGCCCAGACCGGCGAACACTCTTCATGCTGACCGCACAGTGGCAAGGCACCGAAGGCATTGACGACGTCATCAAGGCACGAACCGGACAGGTCCTCGTCACGGACGCACCCGCCCCCGGGGTCGGCTGGCCTTAGCCACCGCTGTGCCCGAGGCGGCTGGAGGTCGCTGCGACGGTGGTGGCGCACATTTGTGGCTGGCCCGACGCGAGAGGAGCCTTGGGTTCAGTAACGGAACTGGGCAAACGCGTTCGCCGGTGACAGGCTGCTGCGGTGAGGACCTACGGGCAGTATTGCCCTATCGCCAGGGCGTCAGAGCTTGTCGCCGAGCGCTGGTCCCTCATCATCTTGCGGAACATCGTCATCCTCGGTTGCCGCACGTTCAACGAGATCGCCGACGATGCTCCCGGGCTCTCACGTGGGCTGTTGTCGAAGCGGCTACGGGAGCTGGAACGGGCCGGCGTCATCGAGATCCGACCCAAGCCGGGCGGGTCCGGTTCGACGTATGCGCCGACCCAAGCCGGTCGCGAACTGTCGGTCGTCATGGTGGCCCTGCAGCACTGGGGTTCGCGATGGGCCGATCTCATGCCCGAGCACGCGCATCCGGGAGTGGTTCTGTGGATGTGGGCGACCTTCTTCTTGGACCGTGATCAGTTTCCCCAGGGTCGGGTGCTCATCCGGTTCGACTATCCCGCCCTGTCCGGGCCGGGCAGTCGCAATTGGTTGCTGATCGAGCGGGGCGACGCCGAGATCTGTGAGAAGCATCCGGGGGGTGAGGAGCAGCTGGTTGTGGTGGTGCATGACCCGGTGGCGTTCGCCCGGTGGCACCTCGGCGAAGTCCGCTGGCGCGAGGCGCTGCGCTCCGGCGCCATCGAGGTAGCGGCTCCCGGGCCCTGGCGCGGTCGCTGCCCACGTGGCACCGCGACCACGCCCGCGGGCCGCTGCCGTTGCACGCAAACCCGGCCTAACGGTCCGCTGAGAGCGCCCTCCAGCGAGCACCTGGTGGCCGGAGTCCCGCTACGGCACACCGGAGATTTCGCCGACCGGAAGGCAAGGCCGAGTTCCTTCTGACGCGGTCGGTCTGGGTGGCCGTGCCGCCGTCGGGAGCGAGGTGCAGATCTGGCACTTCTTCCGTGGTCCTGAGGGCATCACCATCTGTTCTCGAGTCTCCTGTCGGACAGCGGAAGAAGGTGTGATGGTGGCGGTTCCCGGCACGTTGCCAGTAATCGTGATCGGAGCGGGTCAGGCCGGTCTGGCGGTCAGCTTCGAGCTGACCGCTCGCGGGATCGACCACCTGGTACTCGAGCGGGCACAGGTGGGTCAGACCTGGCGGAGTCTGTGGGACAGCTTCTGCCTCGTGACACCGAACTGGACGATGAGGCTGCCCGGTGCCGCTTATGCCGGCGACGACCCGGAGGGCTTCGTCCCGCGCGACGAGGTCGTGCGATACCTGCAGAACTACGCTTTGAGCTTCGGTGCGCCCATTCGCGAGGGTGTGGAGGTGCACAGCCTCGAACCCGGGCCGGACGGCGGGTTCCTGCTCCGCACTTCGGCCG
>DATLQE010000038.1:0-11721 GCA_035535335.1 Lapillicoccus sp.
CCTCTTCACGTTCTACCTCGCTTCGTCCGTTTTCGGCAGTCTGGCCGGATCGGCGTGGCACGCGGCGGGCTGGCTGGGTGTCGTCCTCCTTGCGGTGCTGCTGTTCGCGGTCACCGCGGCGCTCGCACTGTGGCTGCGACGAATCCCGACGCTGCTGACGTCATCCCCTCGCTGAGCTACTGCAGTGTGCCGATCTTGTCGGCGGACCGCATCGTGTACCAGGGCCGGCCGTTGCGGTCGACCGTGATGCCCGCCGGTCCGCTGCCCTTGACCACCTTGGCCTCGGTGACGACGCCGGCGTTGGTGATGTTGGCGATGTTGCCCTTGGTCTCCTGGGTGAACCACACGGTGCCATCGGGCGACGCCGCGATGCCTGCTGGGCCCACGTTGTCGCGAGGGAACAGGGCCACCGACCCGGTGGTCGGGTCGAGCCGCCCGACGGCCTGCGGCGTGAACCGGGCGGTGAACCAGATCTGACCATCGGTGGCCACGGCGACGGCCCGGGGCGCCACCGTCGTCGAACCGTCGGTGGTCGGCGTCCTCGTCACCGCCCCGGTGACCGCGTCGATCCGGCCGAGAGTGCTGGTGTCGGGTTCGGAAAACCAGGCGTTGCCGGCCGCGTCCACCCCGACGTCGGACGGGTCGCTGGCGGTGAAGGAGGTGAACTGGTCAAGGGCGATGTCGTACCGCCAGACGACGTCGTTGTTGAAGTCGGTGACCCAGACGTCGGCTCCGGACGTCGCGAGGTGGCCGCCGAGGGCACTGGTGTCGGGCATCGGCACGGGTGACCCGAACGCCGCAGTCGTGACGTCGAAGCGGATCAGCGTGGGGTCGTTCGACGCGACGTAGAGAACGCCGCCAGGACCCTGGGCGATATCCGTGAGGATGCAGTCGTTGCACCCGTCCGCCGCGCCCGGCGAGAACTCGGTAACGACACCAGAGGGGGTGATCCGAGCGATCTTCGCGGGCGCGCCAGTGAACTCGGTGCCCTCGATGAACCACTGGCTGCCGTCCGAACCGGTGGTGATCTCCCTCGGCTGGCTGTTGGCGGTCGGGACCCGGAACTGCTTGAGCTTCGCCTCCGGCGCCGCCACCGCCGATCCCGCGCTCCCCACCAGGACCACCGCAAGCGTCAGCCCGAAAACGCCTCTCATTCGCCGGACCATGAATACCCTCCTCGACCTGCCGCGAGAACACCGAATGTCGACGCCGCCGGGGCGGTGTCCACGCGTGGTAGACGCCCGGAGCCGGCAGGAGGTTCAGCCCAGGGCGGGGCCCGGTGTCCGGCGGCAGGTCTCTCACCGGGGGCTTTGAGCCGCGCCCAGAGGATGCGTTTGTGCCCATTGGCTCGCGCCCCACCGGCCATGGCCATCACCGGCGGTCAACGCGACGAGGTGCACACCAACGTCGGCCTCATTCGGTTCACGACCCAGGAGGGCCGGTTCCGCTGCTCCGGAACGCTCATCTCCCCGACCGTGGTGCTGACGGCGGGTCACTGCACCGGAGACACGGGCGACAGCCCGGCGACCAACGTTTACGTCTCCTTCAACACCGATCTGGCGCTCGACCCCCTCGCGAGCGGGATCACGCCCGCCGAGCGCGCCGCGCGCGCGGCGAACTACATCACCGGCACCGCGTACCCCGACCCCAACTGGACGGGCAAGCTGTCCATCTCCAAGCAGCACGACCAGGGCGTCGTCGTCCTCGACGCACCGGCCACCACGAAGTGGCCGGGCATCACGCCGGCGCCGTTGCTGCCGGTCGGCACACTCGACGTGAACCAGGGCGCCCTCAAGAACGAGACCTTCGTCCTGGTCGGCTACGGCGTCGAGATCGGCGCCAAGAAGGCGCAGGTGGTCGTGACGGAGCGACGTTTCACGACGTCGTTCCTGAAGAACGTGCAGACCGAGGTGGTCACCTTCCAGATCAACGACCGGGACTCCAAGGCCGGCGGCGGCTCCTGCTTCGGCGACTCGGGTGGACCGGCGTTCCTCGGCCAGTACGTCGTCGGTGACTCCTCCTTCGTGAACTCGTTGTCGTGCAACGCGACCGCTGGGTACCAACGGGTCGACACGCCGTATGCGCGAGCCTTTCTGGAGCAGTTCCTCTGACACCGACGGCGTCGGCAGCCGGCGTCAGGCCGTGCCGTCGTGCGCCTCGGCCGCATGGCTGACCACCTCGAGCATGATCCCGTGCGGGTCGAGGAAGTACGTCGCGTATGCGTGCTCGCCGTACTCGGGGAAGGCGCGAGGCGGGTGGACGACGTCCGACCCTCGCTCGAGGGCCCAATCATGTGCTCGCCGGACAGCGGCACGGTCGGGGACCGTGAAGGCCAGGTGTTGCAGCCCGGTGCCGCGACGTGAGTAGGCGCCCGGTTCGTCGGCCCGGTAGAAGAAGATCTGGGTTCCGGCCGCGCCAGCGGGGCCGTAGTTGAACTGGTGCTCGTCGGCCGGGAACCACTCCGTGAAACCGACCATCGCCACGAATCCGTCGTAGTAGCGCTTGGCCCCGGCGAGGTCCGGCACCCCGATGCCGATGTGGTCGATCGCGGCGGGCGTCTGCACCCGGTGAATGGTGTCAGGCGACTCCGGTGCGGACAAGGACCGCAGCGCTGCCGGTACCGTGGGACGACCGGGGAAGGTGAGGCGATCGGTGAGCACGACGGGACCGCAGGACAGTCCGACCTGGCCGCCGCAGTCGCCACAGCAACCACCCGCCGGGCGGAGCCACCCGGGCCCCCAGGACCGAATCGCCCCCTCCGGCTCACCGCCGCCGGGTGGCGTCCCCTCGCCCGTTCCCGAACCCCATCTGCGGCCTCCGCGCCGCCATCCGGGCCGGGTCGCCGCCGCGGCGGCCGGCATGGTCGTGCTCGCCGGCGCCGGGACCGCTATCGCGCTGGCGGGAGGCGGCCGCTTGGTCGAACAGCGCGAGACGTTCACCCATCCGGTCACCGCCCTGACCATCGACGCCGGCGCCGGCGATGTCACTGTTCGGAGTGGGGCAACGGCCGACACGGTCGAAGTCATCCGCCGGGCCCGGGGGTCGTTGAGTGACGCACCGGCAGCACGCGGGACGTGGGACGGCACCACGCTCGTCATCCGGCCCGGGTGCCCTGACGGCTGCGATGCGGACTACGACATTCGTGTCCCGAACGGTGTGGCCGTCACGGCCGAGACCGGCTCGGGTGACATCGACCTCGTGGGCACCCTCGGCACCGTGTCCGTCGAGGGCGGCTCTGGTGATGTGGAGGCCGATGCCACGGTCGACAACCTCACGACTCGGACCGGCAGCGGCGACATGGAGCTGAGACTGCGGTCTGCGCCAACGGAGCTCGTGGCCACCTCCGGATCGGGTGACGTCGAGATCCGGGTGCCGAGCGCACAGACCTACGCCGTCGACGTCGAAACCGGCTCCGGAGACACACGCATCGACGTCCCGGACGAGAGCACGGCGGGCCACCGCATACAGGTGAGGACCGGCTCCGGAGACATCTCCCTGCGCAGTCGCTGACCCCTTCACCCAACCGACGCCAGGGCCGTGTGGGGTCAGCACCCACCCGACCGTCCCCCAATCGTCGCTTCTCGTTCATCCTCGCTGTCCGCCGATGGCCGGACGGCGCAGACGTCGCACCCACGAGACGCTTCTTGACGTCAGAAGACGTTACTAACCAAGGAGATTCGCGATGACTCACACCGCCCAGACGCTTACCGGCCAGCCGCTTCGATCCGGTCGTACCCCCACCCTGCTGGCGGCCGTGACCGCGGCCGCGACCCACGTCCGTACCCGCCGGCAGGCCGCGAAGGAGTCGATCCGGCCCGTGCCGTTCGACCCGGAGCTCCACCTCATGCCCCCGTTCGCGGTGCTCGTCAGCGGACTGCGCTGAGGACACCGATCCCCTCATTGGCGCCCTTTCCTCGGCCCGAGCGGCGGATCGTACGCTGAGGAGATGAACCCGCAGGAGGACGCTGCCGCCTTCGTGCCGCAGCGTTCCACCTGGCGGGTTCTTCTGTCGTATGCGCGTCCGCACTGGCCGATGCTGCTCCTCGGCGGAGTGCTCAGTCTGGCAACCGCCGCCACCGGCCTGGCTCTCCCTCTCGTGGTTCGCGAGCTCATCAGCACCCTCGGGACGGACGTCCCCGTCGCCGGTCTGGTGGCTCTGATGTCGGTGCTGGTGGTGGCCAACGCCGCCATCGGCGCGCTGGGCGGGTACGTGCTGCGGCGCACCGCGGAGTCGGTGGTCCTTGCCGCGCGACGCGGTCTGCTGGCCCGGCTGCTGAGACTGAGGCTCTCGGCGGTCGAACGGCACGAGCCCGGTGACCTGATGTCTCGGGTCACTGCCGACACCACGCTGCTGCGCGAGGTGACCATCGGAACGCTGGTCGGCGGGGTCACCGGAGTGTTCACCCTGGTGGCCACCGTCGTGCTCATGGCCCTGCTCGACCTGGTCATGCTGGCGGTGACCGTGGCCGCCCTGGGGCTGGCCGTCGCGGTGATCGCTGTCGTCGTCCCGCGGATCGACCGGGCCTCCAAGAGGGCCCAGGAGTCGGTCGGCCGGATCGGCGCCACCCTGGAGCGGATGTTCGGAGCCTTCCGGACGGTCAAGGCGTCGGGCGCCGAAGAACGCGAGCGGCGGGCGCTCGACGACGCAGCCACTGAGGCGTGGCGAGCCAGCGTTCGCGCGGCCACGTGGGGCGCCATCGCCGGGAACACCGCCGGGTTGTCGATCCAGGTCGCGTTCATCGCCGTCCTGGCGGTCGGCGGCGCTCGGGTCGCGGCCGGAAGCATCAGCATCGGCACGCTCGTGGCGTTCCTGCTCTACGTGTTCTTCCTCATCTCCCCCGTGAGTCAGCTCGCCGGCGCGGTCACTGACTACCACGTCGGCGCGGCGGCGGTGACTCGCATACTCGAGGCGCAGGCCCTGCCCGTCGAGCCCGGCGGCCCGCCGGCGGACCTGCCTAGGCCGGGCAGCCCGCCCGCGTCGGTCACCTTCGAGCACGTGACGTTCCGGTATGCCACGGAGCTGCCGGTCGTGCACGACCGCGTCAGCTTCGCCGTCCCGCCGGGCGGGATGACCGCCTTCGTCGGTCCCTCAGGGGCCGGCAAGACCACGGTGCTGTCGCTGCTCGAACGGTTCTACGAGGCGGACGAAGGTCGGGTGCTCGTCGACGGAGTCGACGTCCGCGACTGGCCCATCTCGCAGTTGCGCGCGTCCATCGGGTACGTGGAGCAGGACGCGCCCGTACTCTCCGGGACGCTTCGGGAGAACGTCCTGTTCGGGGCGCCCGACGCGACCGACGAGGACCTGCAGCGAACGCTCCAGACCACCCGACTCGTCCCACTGGTGGCCGGACTGCCCGACGGTCTCGACACCACCGTGGGCCACCGCGGCATGAAGCTCTCCGGCGGAGAGCGTCAGCGCGTCGCCATCGCCCGGGCCCTGCTCCGACGGCCGCGGCTGCTCCTCCTCGACGAGGCGACCTCGCAGCTCGACGCGGTGAACGAGTCGGCCCTGAGGGCCACCGTCACCGACATCGCCCGGACCACGACCGTCCTCGTCGTCGCGCACCGGCTCTCCACGGTGACGGCAGCGGACCGCATCGTCGTGATGGACGCCGGCCGGGTCCGGGCCGTCGGCACCCACGCCGAGCTGCTCGACGCCGACACCCTGTATCGCGAGCTCGCGTCCACGCAGTTCCTCGTCACGGTCCCCTGAGCCGGGAGCCGACCGCTACGCGGGACTCAGCCGGTCTCCCGTGTCTGCGGCGAACACGTGGGCCTCACTGGCCTCGGGGACGACGCGTACGACGTCGCCGACGTCCGGGCGTACCCGCTTGTCCGAATGCACGGTGACCCGCCGGGACGCGGTCCCGTCGGACTGCCCGTCTCCTACCGGAACCCCGTAGACGAACGACTCGGAGCCCAGCGCCTCGACCAGCTCGACCTTGAGGTCAACCCCGTTGTCCGCGCCGCGGTCGACGAGGTGCCAGGACTCCGGCCGCAGGCCGACGACGACCTTCTCCCCCGCCCGGTCGGCGACCGAGCGCTCGAGCGGGATGCGAGCCCCGTGCACCTCTGCCACCCCGTCACGAACCGGCGCGTCGACCAGGGTGATCGCCGGTGACCCGATGAACGACGCCACGAACGTGTTGACCGGCTGGTCGTAGAGCTCTTCCGGCGTGCCCACCTGCTGCAGCCGGCCGTCCCGGAGCACCGCGACGCGGTGCCCCATGGTCATGGCCTCCACCTGGTCGTGCGTGACGTAGACGGTGGTGATCCCCAGCCGGCGCTGCAGGCCGGCGATCTGCGACCGGGTCGACACCCGCAGCTTCGCGTCGAGGTTCGACAGGGGCTCGTCCATGCAGAACACCTTGGGGTTCCGAACGATCGCCCGGCCCATGGCCACGCGTTGCCGCTGGCCGCCGGACAACGCCCCGGGCTTGCGGTCGAGATAGTCCTCGAGCTCGAGGATCCGGGCGGCCTCGGCCACCCGGTCCTTGACCTCGGACGACGCGACCTTGGCGTTGGTCAGGGCAAACGCCATGTTCTGGGCGGCCGTCATGTTCGGGTACAGGGCGTAGCTCTGGAACACCATCGCCACGTCACGGTCCCGGGGCCGGACGCCCTTCTGGTCGTGGCCGTCGATGAGGATGCGTCCCTCGTTCACCGGTTCCAGGCCGGCGACCATGCGCAGCGTCGTCGACTTGCCGCAGCCCGAGGGCCCCACCAGCACGAGGAACTCGCCGTCCTCGATGTCGAGGGTGACGTGGTCGACGGCCGGGGCGTGCCCCGACGCGTAGATCCGCGTCGCCTCGTCGAAGTAGACCGTAGCCATGGGTCAGAGCTTGGCCTTGATCTGGCTGTCGATGACTCCCTGGGTCTCGGCGTTGAGCGACGCGAAGGTCGCTGCGACGTCGGCGCCCTGCGCGACCTGGTCGAGGGCCTTGCCGATCCGGGCCCCGCCTCCGGGCACGAACACCCGCGCGTAGTCCTGCGACCGGGTCTTCGGCAGCTGGTCGACGGCGGTCTTGGCGTTGGGGTTCTTCGCCAGGAAGTCCTTCTCGGACTGGTTGTCCAGCGCCGACTTCCGCACCGGCATATACCCCGTGGCCTGGGTGAACGTGACCGTGTTGTCGGCGTTGGTGAGGAACTCGATGAACTTCAGCGCGTTCTTCTTCCGCTCGTCGGAGATGCCCATGGGGATCGCCACCCCGGCACCGCCGGTCGGGCAGTTGCCGTCGCCGGGCAGGAACGCCGTCCCGAAGGAGAACTTCGCCGCCTTGGTGACGCCGCCCAGCGACCCCGTCGACTGGACCATGCAGGCGGTCAGACCGGCACCGAAGTCGGCCTCCGGGGTCTTGTTGACCTTCATGAACCCGTTCTTCACGAGATCCTGGACGTACTGGCCGGCCTGGATCGTCTTCGGGTCGGTGAACGTCGGGGTCCACTCCTTGGAGTAGTTCCCGCCGAAGTCCCACACGACGTTCTGGAAGTACCAGTCGAAGTAGTTGGACCCGTCCGGCATCTCGAAGACCGCCTTGTCCGCTCCGGCAGCTGCTTTGAGCTTCGGCGCCCACTCCTGGAACTCCTGCCAGGTCTTCGGGCCGCGATCCTCGAGGCCGGCCGCCTTCCAGAGGTCCTTGTTGTAGTAGAAGAGCGGCGTCGACCGCGCATACGGGAGCGCGTAGTGCTGGTCCTTGAACTTGTAGTCGTTGAAGAGGGAGTCGACGTAGTCGTCGACCTTCACCCCAGCCCCGGAGAGCAGGTCGTCCAGCGGCGTGAACTGCTTGTTGAGCGCGAAGTTGAACCACGTCACGTCCGACGCGACGACGACGTCGGGCAGCGACCCGCCGGCCAACGCGGCGTTGAACTTCTGGGCCACCTCCTCGTAGTTCTTGCCGGCGTCGGTGAGCTTGACGGTGATGCCGGGGTTCGCCTGCTGGAAGGCGGTGATGATCTTCTGCTCGACCTCTTTGGAGGTGCCCGGGTGGTTGCTCCAGAAGTCGATGGTGTTGGCGCTGCCGCCGCCGCCCCCGCTCGCCTGAGGAGTACCGGGGCTGCCGGTGCCGGCGCACGCGCCCAGGCCGACGAGGGCGGCAGCCCCTCCGGCCATCCCGAGAAACCCCCGGCGAGTTACCTGGCGTGAGATGTCGTTCATGGTCTGCCTTTCATCTGCGGGTATGCGGGTCAGCTCTTGATGGCACCGGCGGTCAGGCCCTTGATCATCTGGCGCTGGAGGAAGAGGAAGAGAACGAGGATCGGCAGCATGGCGAGCACGGTGCCGGCCATGACGGGACCCCAGTTGGTGAGGCCCTCGTTGTTTTGCAGGAGGGTGAGGCCGACCGGCAGCGGCGCCACCCGCTCGTCGTCGGCCATGAGGAACGGCCAGAGGTACTCGTTCCACTCGTTGACGACGGTGATGAGCGAGAACGCGACCAGGGTCGGCCACGACATCGGCAGAACGATGCGCCAGAGCAGCTTCATCGGGCCGGTGCCGTCGAGCCGGGCCGCCTCGACGATCTCGCCGGGCAGCGACAGGAACTGGTTGCGCATGAGGAACGTCCCGAAGGCCACGCCGGCCAGCGGGATGATGATGCCCTGGTAGGTGTTCTTCCAGCCGAGCTGGCTGACCAGCGCGTAGTTGGAGATCACGGTGATCTGGTTCGGAACCATCAGCGCCGCGATGACGATCAGGAAGACGATGCTGCGACCCGGGAACCGCAGCAGCGACAACGCATACGCGCTGAGCACCCCGAGAACGATCTTGGCCGTGGCGGTGGCGATGGTGATGATCAGCGAGTTGCGCAGGTAGCTCCAGAAGGCGATCCGGGTCGTGACGTCGACGTAGTTTTCCCTGGTCGCCGGGTCCGGCCACCACTGTGCGGGCCGCACGTAGATGTCCTGCCGCTCCTTGAAGGACGTGATGAGGATCCAGAACAGCGGTACGGCGATGACGAGAGTCACGACGACCATGGCCACGTAGCCCGCGGCGGTCCAGCTCCGGCTGCGGTTCACGAGGTGTTCCGATCCATGAAGCGGACCTGGACCACCGTGACGACGAGGAGGACGAGGAACATGATCGTCGCGACCGTCGCGCCGTAGCCGGCGCGGAGGTTGACGAAGGTCTCCTGGTAGACCTGGTAGACGAGCGTGGTGGTCCCGATCCCGGCAGGGCCGCCGCGCGTCATCACGTTGATGATGTCGAAGACCTGCACCGAGCTGAGCAGGACGGTGATCGACAGGAAGAACGTCGTCGGCCGCAGCTGTGGGAGGAGCACCCGGGTGAACTTCCGCCACGACGACGCGCCGTCGATCTCGGCGGCCTCGTCGAGGTCGGTGCGCCGGCCCTGGAGGGCGGCGAGGTAGATCACGAACGAGTAGCCGAGGTTCTTCCAGATGTAGGTCACCGTCACCATGAACAGCGCCCACTTCTGGTTCTGGTAGAAGTCCGGCGAGTCCACCCCGATTCGCGAGAGCAGGTCACGGACCAGCCCGAAGCTGGGGTCGAAGACGAACTGGAAGGCCACCCCCACGGCCGCACCCGAGATGACGAACGGCGCGAACACCGTCGAGCGGACCAGGTTCCGGCCGCGCAGCCGCTGGTCGAGCAGGAGGGCCAGGGCCAGTCCTATACCCATCGACAGGACGACCGTGGCCACGGTGAAGATCACGGTGTTGAGGACGATGGTCCGGGTGTCCTCGCGGGTGAACCACTCGGTGTAGTTCGAGAATCCGATGTAGTTGGCGAACGGCGCCGAGATGTTCCAGTCGGTGAAGGAAAGCCGGATGTTGTCCAGCAGCGGCCGGTACGTGAAGAGGACGAGCAGGATCAGGTTCGGCAGCAGTAGCCCGGCGGCCAGCAGCCACTCTCGCCACCCGACGCCGGACCGCTTGGGCGGCGGCCCGACCGGCTCCGGAGGACCGGTGCGCACGGCCCGGTCGCGAGTGGCCGTCGTCATGGCGTGAGCCGCCGCGCCATGATCCCTCCAGTGACGACGATTCCGACGATTCCGATTGCGGTGACCACGCCGGGAGACACGTGACCACTCGTCACTATGTCACGACAATCGGCGCCGCGGCGAAACCATAGCCCGTCATCCGTGAGGCTGCATCCAGGCGCGCCCGTAACACGGAATCGAGTGCACCGGGGCACCTCACCGACGGGGTGCGCGTCCCGGTTTCCCCGAAGGAGAAGTCATGCGTATGCGCACACCTCTCGTCGCCGGTGCGGCGGCCGCTCTGGGCCTGGGGCTGGCCCTGGTCCCCGCGGCCTCGGCCGGCGCCGCCCCGCAGGACACCGCCTGCCTCAGAGCCGGCCTCCGCACGCTGCAGAGCGCCGGCCTGCTGGACGACGTTGCCCGCGGCGGGCTCCCCATCGCGACCGCGGTCGCCCTGGGGGTCACGCCTCGCGCCGGCACGGACGTGGCGTCGCTGCCCGACCCGCTGCCGCTCAGGATCGTCCTGGCCGACCACCGAGCCGGGGACGACAGCCTCTTCGTCTACCCGTGGTGCGGCTGAGCAGTTGACCGGCGGCGGCTGACCAGTCCTCGGTGACCTTCGGGGGACCGCCGAGACCCGCCGCCGGCCAGGATGCGTAACGGCCCGGAACCACAAGGGTTCCGGGCCGTTCCGCGTGTCCGGGAGTTCGGCCGGCGCCTTCCGGTATGCGGTCTCGCTCGGCGAGCCGTCGCATACCGGTCAGTTGCCGGTGAGCTTCTCCCGTAGCGCGGCGAGCGCCTCGTCGGACGCCAGCGTGCCCTCGGACGACGGGGTCGGTCGCGGCGTCGCCACGTCGTCGTCCGAACCAGCGCCGCCGGTGGACGACGAGTACGACGTGGGGACCTCACTGCTGCCGGCCGCCGCCTCGGCGTCGGCCTTGGCCGCCGCCTCGACCTGGGACTTGTGCGCCTCCCACCGGGAGTGCGCCTCGGCGTACTGCTTCTCCCACTTCTCGCGCTGGCCCTCGAAGCCGGGCAGCCACTCGTTGGTCTCCGGGTCGAAACCCTCGGGGTACTTGTAGTTGCCCTGCTCGTCGTACTCCGCGGCCATGCCGTAGAGCGTTGGGTCGAACTCGGCGACCGGGGCGCTCTCGTCGTTGGCCTGCTTCAGCGACAGCGAGATGCGACGACGCTCCAGGTCGATGTCGATGACCTTGACGAAGATGTCCTCGCCGACGGAGACGACCTGCTCCGGCAGCTCCACGTGGCGCTCGGCCAGCTCGGAGATGTGGACCAGGCCCTCGATGCCGTCGTCGACGCGGACGAACGCACCGAAGGGGACGAGCTTGGTGACCTTGCCCGGCACGACCTGGCCGATCGCGTGGGTCCGGGCGAAGTGCTGCCACGGGTCCTCCTGCGTCGCCTTGAGCGACAGGGAGACGCGCTCGCGGTCCATGTCGACGTCGAGGACCTCGACGGTGACCTCCTGGCCCACCTCGACGACCTCGGACGGGTGGTCGATGTGCTTCCAGGACAGCTCGGAGACGTGGACGAGCCCATCGACGCCACCGAGGTCGACGAACGCACCGAAGTTGACGATCGAGGAGACGACGCCCTGACGGACCTGGCCCTTCTGCAGCTCACGCAGGAAGGTGGTGCGGACCTCGGACTGCGTCTGCTCCAGCCACGCCCGGCGGGACAGGACGACGTTGTTGCGGTTCTTGTCGAGCTCGATGATCTTGGCCTCGATCTCCTTGCCCACGTAGGGCTGAAGGTCGCGGACCCG
>DATLQE010000039.1:0-4438 GCA_035535335.1 Lapillicoccus sp.
GACAGCGGAGGACCCGCGCCGGTTCCCGGTCGGCGCCCGGACGAGAGTCGGCTCGACACGGCTGCGCTGCGTCGGGTGTGGCCCGACGTCCTGGCTCGGATCTTCACGATGCGCCGGGTGACGTGGACGTTCCTGTCGCAGCACGCCCAAGTCGTCGATTATGACGGTAACCGGCTGGTCCTCGGCATCGCCACCGTCGGCCTGACCAACACGTTCCGCGCAGGGAACCACGCTGAGCTCGTCCGGCAGGCCCTCATCGACGAGATCGGCGTCGACGTCCCCGTGGAGGGCGTGCCGATGTCGGAGGCCGGAAGGGCGGGCGGCTCCTCGCCTGGTCGACCTGGACGGGAAGGCGGCTCGGACTCCCCACGTCCGACGACGGCCACGCCGGCCGCGTGGCCCGAGCCGGAGCCCTGGCCCGAGCCGCCGCCGGAGTCTGCGCCGGAGCCGGCCGCCGGCGCCGAGCGAACAGACACGCCCGCGGCAGCGCCGGAGCCGGCGCGCCCCGCCCCGCCGCTGACCGACCGATCACCGGTCGCCCAGGAGCACGCAAACGGGTCGTCCGCGGGCGCGAAGGCCACCCCAGATGACAACATCAGTGACGACGACGAGGACGTTGCCGTGTCCACCTCTGACGGTCGTGCCGTGGTCGAGCGGGTGCTCGGCGGCCAGTTCCTCGGCGAGCTGGAGGAGTGAGAGGGCGGATGGCGGTGAGTTCTGCCCCCCACAGGGGGTAACTGGCACCGCGGTGAGTGCCGCCACGCATGCGCCGCGCGTGTTAGAAGCGCCCGGGGAGGCCGTGCGAGTACGCGCAGCCCGGCCGATGGGACGTTCCCTCGACCGCTGAGCGCGGCCACTATGGTCGGCGCATGTTCTACCGGCTGGGCCACGTGGTGCTGAAGCCCCTCAGCCGCGTGCTGTACCGGCCGACCATCGTCGGTACGGAGAACGTCCCGAAGACCGGCGGCGTGATCCTCGCCAGCAACCACTTGTCGTTCATCGACTCGTTCGCGATCCCGCTCGCCGCGCCGCGCCAGGTGCACTTCCTGGCCAAGGACGACTACTTCACCGGCACCGGAGTGAGGGGGTTCCTCAGCCGCGAGCTGTTCGAGGGAGTGGGTGCCATCCCGGTCGACCGTCACTCCTCTCGGGCCGCGCAGGAGTCGCTGGACGCCGCGCTGAAGGTGCTCGTCGAGGGGGAGGCGTTCGGCATCTATCCGGAGGGCACCCGGTCCCGCGACGGCCGGCTCTATCGTGGCCGGACCGGTGTGGGGTTCCTGGCGTTGACCGCCGAGGTGCCGGTGGTACCGGTCGCGCTGTCGGGGACTCAGAACATCCAGCCGGTCGACGCCCGGTTCCCGAGGCTGGCCAAGGTGAGCGTCGCGTTCGGGAAGCCCCTCGAGTTCACCGAGCGGTATGCGGGTATGCCGCAGGGCCGGGCCCGCCGCGCCGTGACCGACGAGATCATGGACGCCATCGCGGCCCTGTCGGGGCAGGAGCGCGCGGACGGGTACAACGAGATCCCCTCGGAGCCCGGCCCACAGCTCGGCACCTGACCTCTCCCGCCCCGTTCGTGTCGCTTATCGCGAACGGCTTGCAATAAGCCGAGGCCCGTCCCTAGGGTGACGTGCGTGATCACCGTGACCCCGTCGACGTCCGGTGACGCTCGAGCGGCCAAGCGCCGCAGCCTTCGCCTCACCCATGGTGAGAAGCGCTCGGTCGTCGGGATGGCGAGCTTCGTCCTCCTGCTCCACCTGGTCGGTTGGGGCACGCTGATCGCACTCGTGGCGCCGCGTGAGTACCAGGTCGCCGGTCAGCTCTTCGGCATCGGATTGGGCGTCACCGCATACACCCTGGGTCTGCGGCACGCCTTCGACGCCGATCACATCGCCGCCATCGACAACACCACTCGGAAGTTCATGACCGAGGGCCAGCGTCCGATGAGCGTGGGCTTCTGGTTCAGCCTCGGGCACAGCTCGGTCGTCTTCATCATGGTGACGCTGCTGGCTATCGGCATCCGTGCGCTGGCCGGCGCCATCGAGGACGACCAGTCAACGTTGCAGCAGGTCACCGGAGTGTGGGGCACCTCGGTGTCGGGGATCTTCCTGATCGTCGTCGGGCTGGTCAACCTGGCCGCGCTGATCGGCATCATCCAGGTGTTCCGGAGGATGCGGTCGGGTGAGTACGACGAGGGAGAGCTCGAGGCCCAGCTGGACAAGCGGGGGTTTCTGAACCGGATCCTCGGGCGCGTGACCCGTGCGGTCACCAAGCCGTGGCACATGTACCCCGTGGGGCTGCTCTTCGGCCTGGGCTTCGACACCGTGACCGAGGTCGGCCTGCTCGTGATCGCCGGGGGAGCCGCGGCGTCCGGCCTGCCGTGGTGGGCGATCCTCACGCTGCCGGTGCTCTTCGCGGCGGGCATGTCGCTGCTCGACTCGATCGACGGCTCGTTCATGAACTTCGCGTACGGCTGGGCGTTCGCCAAGCCGGTCCGAAAGATCTACTACAACATCACCGTGACGGCGCTGTCGGTCGCGGTGGCGCTCGTCATCGGGGTCATCGAGCTGCTGTCGATCCTCACCGAGAAGCTCGACATCGCGTGGGGGCCTCTGGCGTCGGTCGCCTCGCTCGACCTCCAGTACGTCGGCTACGGGATCATCGGCCTGTTCGTCGTCACCTGGGTCGTCGCGTTCCTTGTCTGGCGGTTCGGACGCATCGAGGAGCGGTGGTCGGCACACCTCCACTCGGAGGCACCTGCCGAGGGTTGACACCGGCGCCACCTAGGCTGACGCCGTGTACGAGGGCGTGGTCCAGGACCTCATCGACGAGTTGGGGCGGCTTCCGGGGATCGGCCCGAAGTCGGCGCAGCGGATCGCCTTCTACCTGCTGCGCGCCGACCCCGACGAGGTCACCCGGCTCACCACGGTCCTCACTGAGGTCAAGGCGACCATCCGGTTCTGCGAGCGGTGCGGCAACGTCGCGCAGGCCGAGCTATGCCGGATCTGCGCCGACCCGCGGCGGGACCAGACCGCGATCTGCGTCGTCGAGGAGCCGAAGGACGTCGTCGCCGTCGAGCGCACCCGCGAGTTTCGCGGCACCTACCACGTGCTGGGCGGTGCGATCTCGCCGATGGACGGCATCGGCCCTGAGGACCTGCGGATCCGCGAGCTCCTGCAGCGGCTCGCCGACGGCACGGTCACGGAGCTCATCCTCGCCACGGATCCCAATATCCAGGGCGAGGCCACCGCCACGTACATCTCCCGGTCACTACGGGGAACCGGCCTCACCATCACGCGGCTGGCCTCTGGACTGCCGGTCGGCGGGGACCTCGAATACGCTGACGAGGTGACTCTGGGCAGGGCGTTCGAAGGACGGCGGCCGATGCATGAGTGACGACCTGCGACGTGACGAGGCGGAGCGGGAGGAGCTGCTCGCGATCGCCGCCGAGTCGGCCAAGGACGCGCGCGACTACATCGCGACGGTCACCGAGGTCGCCTCGGGACAGGCGGCGGACACCGCCATCCCGCTGCTCCTCCTCGCGACGGCGCAGCTGATCCTGACCGGTTCCCGACTGGGCGCGATCCAGGACGTCGTGCCCGTGGAACGCTTCGAGGCCGACCCGGGACCGGACGCCGACATCGACCCGCTGCGGGCCAACCTCAGCAACCTGCTCGAGGGTCTCGACGACTATGCCGATGTGGTCGACCCGGTAACGCGGGCCGAGCTGACCCGAGGATCGCTGTCGAACGACGTCGTGGAGATCGTCGTGGCGCTGGACCACGGGCTGAGCCACTACGACGACGGGCGGCCCATCGAGGCGTTGTGGTGGTGGCAGTTCTCCTACCTCTCGACGTGGGGTGACCGCGCGGCCAGCTCCCTGCGGGTTCTCCAGTCGGTGCTGGCCCACCTGCGGCTCGACGCGGACGAGGAGACGGTGGCGTCCGCGGAGTTCGACGCCCTTCATCCCTAGGAGTTGAATCCCGTACCGAGGTACGGGTTTACCGTTCAGTCATGGATGACTGGTGTGCTCCGGACGCGTGTTCTCTGCCAATCGCCGACCAGCCCGCGAGGGTCGGTGAGTGGGACGCGCTGTTCCAGACGGCGGTGCGGGAGATCGAGGCGGGGCTGGGCGGGGTTCGGTTCCTTCTGGACCGTTCGCGGGCCAACGTCGCTGCAGTCGCGGACCTCGCCGATCGCGAGTCGCAGTGCTGCGCGTTCTTCACCTTCGGGGTGACGGTGGCTTCGGACGCACTGGCCCTGTCCGTCGACGCCGATCCCGAGCATGCCGAGGTGGTCCAGGCGCTGGCGGCGCGGGCTCTTCGGTTGAGTGCGGCCCGATGACCGGTATGCGGGCCGGCGAGGTCGCGCGAACAGCCGGCGTCGGCGTCGAGAGTCTTCGCTACTACGAGCGGCGCGGGCTGATGCCGGCACCGGAGCG
>DATLQE010000040.1:0-16600 GCA_035535335.1 Lapillicoccus sp.
CCTCGACGTCGTCGACGTGGAACTGGGCGATGGTGTGACCGGCCTGGCCGGCGAACTCGGTCTGGTAGACCTGGAACGTCGTCCCGCCGTCGGTGCGGTAGATGAGCATGCCGGCGTCGGCCATCTCCGACGACGGCGTCATGCCGAGCGTGTCTGCGTAGAACGACCGGGCTCGGTCGAGGTCGGCGGCGGGGATGTTGGCGGTGACGGATGCGCGATTGAGCATAGGGACCTCCTCGGGTCGGATCGACAGTGGACCGCCCCAGCACCGTTAAGCGTCCCACCGGACCAACCGGCGGAGAGCAGGAATCGCGTAACCCGTCAATGACGGGTGGCGGCGACGAGCGAGATGCCGGTTCCCGGCGTCGCGGAGGCCACCGCGTCGGTGAACCCAGCGGCCGCCACTTCCTCGACGAGCTCCGCGGCCGACCGCGCCGGCACCCCCAGCCGCCGTGGACCACCCGCGTCAGCGCCACACTGCCCGCCTCGGTCCCGAAGGACTCCGCCTCGTCGGACGTGTCGTGAGCCAGCAGCGGCGCGACGATCAGACCGCCCGGGCGCAGCGCGGCATACGCGGTGGCAAGGGCGCCTGCGCGGCTCTCTGAGGGAAAGAAGAACTGGCTCCACGCCACGACGTCGAACTCCCCCTCGAGCCGGACCGTCGCCGCGTCACCGACGATCACGTCCAACCGGTCGGCAACCCCCAGCGCCTGTGACCGCCGTCTGGCCTCGGCGACGAGGTCGGCTGAGCGCTCCACGCCGACCGCGGTCACCCCCGGAAACGCCCGGAGCGTGCAGAGGAGCTGTCCAGCCGCCCCACAACCGAGCTCGAGGATCCGGTCGTCGTCCCGGAAGCGCTCCCGGACCACCGGCGGCGTGGCCGCGCGGGCACGGACCAGGGCGACCATGGCGTCGGAGAACGGGTTCGGCGAGACGGCCGTGGCGTAGGCCAACCGCTCCGTCTCCGACAAGGTCGCCCAGCCACTCGGGCCGGAAAGGTTCGTGAGCTCCCGGGCACTGACCTCCGCCGCTGCCAGCGCGGATGCGAGGGGGCTGACCGCCGACGGTCCGGTCAGCACGTCCCAGGCCGGACTGAGCCGGAAACCTGACGAGTCCTCCACGGCCACCCGGTTCGCGACGAGGGCCGCGCACACGTCCTGGACACGCTGCTCCGTCAACCCCGTCGCCTCGGCCAGCTCGGCCGACGTGGTCCCGGTGCGCATCTCCCGGAACAAGCCGACTGCCTCCGCGCCCTCGAGCAGCGCGATCAGGGATCGGGCGTTCAGAAGCGGCTCCAAGACCTGTTCGGATGCCTCGAACCACGACGGCGGCTCGGGTGGTGTGTCGTCGGTCGTGGCCATGGCTCATGATGGCGTTCGCAGCGCCGACCGGACGAACCGGACGACACGAAGGAGTGCGCATGGTCGACCTCGCCCTCAGCGACGACGAGAAGGAAATCCGGTCCTGGGTCCGCACCTTCGTGACCAAGGAGCTCCTCCCTCTCGAGCCGGACGCGCTGGTCCGGGAGCGGCGCGGTGAGCGGGGCCTCCCGGTCGAGGAGATGCACCGGCTCCAGGACGTGGCGAAGCAGGCCGGCTTCTTCGGGATCCAGACGCCGGAGGCCTACGGCGGGATGGGCCTGTCCGCGGTGATGACCGCCCTCACCGAGATCGAGCTCGGTCGAAGCTTCCTGCCGTTCTCGTTCGGCGGAAGTGCCGACAACATCCTGTACGAGGCGAACGAGGCGCAGCAGGACGCATACCTGCATCCGACCATCGCCGGCAAGCGGAAGTCGTGCTTCGCCATCACCGAGCCGGGCGCCGGTTCGGACGCGCGCGCCATCCGGACCAGCGCCCGCCGCGAGGGCGACGACTGGGTGATCAACGGCGAGAAGACCTTCATCACCGGAGGGAACGAGGCCGACTACGTCATGGTGTTCGCGGTCACGGACAAGGCCAAGGGCGCCGACGGCGGGGTGACCTGCTTCCTCGTCGACCGCGACCGCGGGTGGACGTCGGCCCCGATCGACACCATGGGTGAGTGGGGGCCGGCGTCGTTGGTGTTCAAGGACGTTCGGGTTCCGAACGACCACATCCTTGGCCGGGAGGGCCACGGCTTCGACCTGGCCATGAAGTGGATCGGCCGCGGCCGCTACCTGTTGCCGGCGCGGGCCCTCGGCGCGTGCGAGCGGCTCGTGGAGATGGCCATGGAGCACGCGCACAACCGGACGACCTTCGGGGAGCCGATCGCCAACCGGCAGGCCATCCAATGGATGGTCGCCGACTCCGCCATGGAGATCGAGGCGCTCCGCTGGCTGGTTCTCAGTGCTGCCTGGCAGGTCGACCAGGGCATGGACTCGCGCCAGGCGCAGTCGATGGCCAAGCTCTACGGCGGGGTCAAGGCCAACGAGATCGTCGACCGCGTCCTCCAGATCCACGGCGGGATGGGCTACACCCGGGAGCTGCCGATCGAGCGGTGGTACCGCGAGCTGCGGCTGCTGCGGATTTACGAGGGGACCGACGAGATCCAGCGCCGAACGATCGCGCGGAACCTCCTCAAGGGCCACGCGTCGGTCAGGGGTCACCTGGGCTGACGCGGCCCGCTGTGGAACCACCTGCCGTGTGGTCGGCGCGCCGCTGCCAGGTTTGGGGGATGAGGGGCATCGCCCGCCGAGTTAGCCAGGCCTCGGAGCGCCGCTCGGTGTGCTCGAGGTCGAGCTGGCGCAGGATGTTCTCGACCGCGGCGAGCACCGAACCCTGGAGCATCCACAGATCTGTCTGCACTCGCGGGTCGACGTCGATGAGCATCAGCTCGGTGACGACCGCGCGGGCCTCGCGGACGATCTCGACGGTCCGGTCCGTCGCCTCCTCGACGCGATCGACGTTGCCTGAACCGAACTCGGCGTCGATGACGTCGGCGAACGACCGCAGCCCGCTGGCCAGGTCGTCGAGGAGGACGCCGAACGCTCGGCGCAGCTCGGCGGCCGCCGGACTGTCGGTCGCGTCCGGGCCGGACGCCTGGAGCGCGATGACGGACACCAGGCCTCGCAGCGCCGTGAGACTGCGCTCTAGCCGGCCGAGCGCGTCGCTCAGGCCGGGGTGGACCGTCGCGCTCGCGAGGGCGAGCGGGTTGAGCTTGCGGCGCTGGACGACGGCTTCCACCGAGGCCGCGGCGGTCTCGATGTCGCCGTCGATGTGGTCCGCCCAGGCGAGCCACGCGGTCACCTCCTCCGGATGCGGCGTCCGACTGGCGACGGACAACGCCACCTCGTCGAGCAGGCCGGCCTCCGACCGAGCCACGCCCCGCACCGCATCGCGAGCCCGCGCGTTCGGGATCGTGACGGGAACCAGAAGGCTGAACGCGATGCCGACGACCGTCCCGATCAGGGTGTTGACGACCCGGACCTCCGCCGCCAGCTCGGGCGACGAGACCGCGAGGATCAGCATCGCGCTGATCGGCGCCTCCAAGGACTGCTCCCCGAGGCGGAGAACCTTCGCCAAGACCAAGGAGGCAGCGATGACGAGCGCAAGGCTCCACCAGGACAACCCGAAGAAGCTGGCCAGGCCCACCGCGACGAGCACCCCCGTGAGCACGGCTCCCACGCGGACCAGGCCCGTCTGCAGCGTGCCCACGGTCGACGCCTGCACGACGAGCAACGCCGTGAGCGGCGCCGTGAGGTCGACGATTCCGGGCGACAGCGCCTCGGCGACGACGTAGGCGACTACCGCAGCGACGGTGAGCCGGGCGATTTGCGCGGACGCGGGTCGAAGCCGGGCAGGGACCTGGGACCACGAGGTCGGAAACGACGGCCAGACCCACCAGAGCAGGTGTCCCAGCCGCGAACGCCACCTGGTCATGACCGGCCGGAGGTTGAGCCGCACCACTACACCTCCTGGCGTTGCCCGAATCCGGTCGCCCCGAGGTACGCCTGCCAGTCCGGCGCGATGTCGGGGGGCACCCGCTCGCCGGGCGCCATGACGTGCAGCCGGTTCGAGAGGAGCACTGCCACCGCACGGGCCGCGGGGTCGACGAGGAACCGAGCGCCGGTGAACCCCGGATGTCCGTAGGCGGGTCCACCTGCCGCGGGCTGCCACCAGAACCCGATCGCCTGGCCGTCCGGTCCGGGCCTGAGAAACATGTCGAGGACCTCCTGCGACCACACCGCTGACTCGTCGAGCAGCGCGGTGCCGAACCGCGTGACGTCGTCGAGGGTGGAGAACAGACCAGCATGTCCTGAGACTCCGCCCATCGCGTGGAACGCGTTGCCGTCGCTCACGTCGCCGCGTACCCACTCGTCCCGCCACCGGGATGGAACGGTCCGGTCGAGGGTGACCGGGTACGGCTCGCCGTCGCGGATCATCGCCCGCTCGATGTCGTCGCCGTGCCCGTAGGCCACGGCCGTGATCGGCTCGACCGGCCCGAACCGCGTGGCCGCCATCCCGAGTGGTCCGGTCACGAGACGGCCGACAGCCGTGTCGAGCCGTTCGCCGGACACCCGCTCGACGACCCCTCCGACGAGGATCAGCCCGAGGTCCGAGTAGTGCCGGCCCTCCCCCACCGCATACCGAAGGGGGAGCGACGCCGCCACTCGCACCGCCTCCTCGCGCGTGTGAGAGGCGAGGTAGAGCGGCTGCCACTCGGCGAGTCCGGCGGTATGCGTGAGGAGGTGGCGGAGGGTGATGTCGGGGTGCGGTGACGGCAGGTAGCGAGCCAGGTCGTCGTCGAGGCCGAGCTCTCCGAGGGTGACGAGAGCCATCACCGACGCGGTCGTCGCCACCGCCTTGGTGCACGAGGCGATGTCGAAAAGCGCTGCGTCCCAGAGCGCTTCGGCAGCACCGGCGCGGTTGGCGGCGTCGCCGAGCACCGCGCGGTGCACCACGGACCCGCCACGGACCACCTGCGCCGCCACACCCGCATACCGGTGCTCGTCGATGCCGCGCTGGAGGATCTCGTCGGGGCTGGTCATCCCGGCGAGGCTATCGAGGCAGCCCGGGCCGATGGCTCACGGCAGCAGCGTCACCTTGATGGACTCGTCGCCGCGGGATACCAAGTCGAGTCCGCGGGCGAACTCGCGCACCGGCAGCTGGTGGGTGCAGATGTCGTCCAGCGGCAGCCGGCCGTCCTCGATCATCCGGATCGCGGTCGGCCAGGTGCCGGGGCCGAGGTGGGCGCCCAGGACATCGAGCTCCTTGTCGTCGCTGATGATCGTCCAGTCGACGGTCGTCTCCTCGCGGAAGACGCTGTACTCGACGAAGCGGCCCTGCTTGCGAAGCAACGTCAGCCCTTGGCGGACCGCGCTGGGATGTCCGGTGCCCTCGAGGTAGACGTCCGCGCCCAGACCGTCGGTGAGGCGGCCGACCAGCTCGACCGGGTCTTCCCGTCCGATGTTGACGGTATGCGTGGCGCCGGCCCTTCGGGCGACCTCCAGCTTGCGGTCGTCCAGGTCGAGGGCGACGACGGCGGTCGGGTACGTCGCGACCGCGCCGGCCACCATGCCCAGCCCGATCGGACCGCACCCGGCGACCACGACAACGTCCTCGAACTGCACCTGCGCTCGTTCCACGGCGTGCAGGGAGCACGAGAGCGGCTCGGTGAACGCGGCGTGCGCCGGTGGCAGGGACGGGCTGACTCGATGGACCAGCGCATTCGGCGGGATCGCCATGAACTCGGCCATCCCCCCGTGGGTCGCCCGCTTGAAGCCGAAGATGTCGTGCGGGATGCACATGTGATATTGCCCGTGCACGCAGAACCGGCACTCGCCACAGGGGACGATCTGCTCGGCGACGACCCGGTCGCCGAGCCCCACGCCCCACCGCAACGAAGCGGCCTCGTCGGCCTGGACGACCACGCCGACGAACTCGTGACCCGGGATCACTTCGCGCTCCGCCCACGCGGGCCGGGTCTCGTCACCCCAGAACTTCGCGGCTCCGTGGAAGCACTTGAGGTCGCTGGCGCAGATCCCGACAGCCTCGACCCGCAGCAGCAGACCGCCCGGGGCGCGCCGCGGCACGTCGACGACCTCCAACCGGTAGTCCTCGGGGCCGTGGCAGACGACAGCGGTCATCGTCTCGGGGAGGTGGTCCCCGGTGTCGCGGACCACCCTTCCCCTCAGCTCGGTGTCCCCTGGCTGGTTCATGACCGGATCCTCTCAGCCGCCCGTTGGACACTGACGCTAGGCCCGGACAAGAAGTCTCGCTTCGCGACCGCCGTGGTAGAGGTGGGGAGCGCATCTCCGGATCTCACAGAACCGTCCCACGCCAGCAAGGAGCGACGATGCCTACCCGTACGGCCCACACCGCCTGGACCGGAGGCCTGCTGGACGGGTCCGGGACCGTCGAGCTCAGCAGCTCCAAGGCGGGCAGGTTCGACGTCTCCTTTCCCAAGCGGGCGGCGGAGAACGCCGACGGGACGACGAGCCCCGAGGAGCTGATCGCTGCGGCACACTCCGCCTGTTTCTCCATGACGCTCTCCAGGCTGGTCGCGGAGGCCGGGGGCATACCGAAGTCGTTCGACGTGACCGCTGACGTCGACCTGCGGCCGGACCCCGCGGGTGGGTTCCGAATCTCCGGCATCAAGATCACCGTCCGCGGCTCCGTCGACGGGTTGGACGACGCGGGCTTTAAGCAAGCCGCGGAGAAGGCCAAGGCCGGCTGTCCGGTCAGCAAGGCGCTGACCGGCACAACCATCACGCTCGACGCCGCGCTGGCCTGAGCCACGCTGCTCCGCCTGGTTCATCTCTGGCCCACACGTAACAGGGGTGCCAAGATCAGGCTGTGGAAGTCATCAACCCGCCCCAGACGATCGCCTACCCGTCTCCGTCGACGCGTCCGCGCCGCGGCGGGCTGGAGCGGTTGGAGCCGCACGTCATCGTCCTCTTCGGCGCCACCGGCGACCTGGCCCGACGCAAGCTGTTGCCGGGCATGGCCCATCTCGTCCTCTCCGCACTGACACCCGACATCACCGTTGTCGGGACGTCGCTGGAGGACCTCGACGACGACGCCTTCCGCGAGTTCGCCAAGGACGCGGTCAAGGAGTTCTCCACGCACCGGCTGAGTGAGGAGCAGTGGACGACCTTCGCGGCACGATTGCACTACGTGCCGACGTCCGCCGGCCCGGAGGGCCTGCGAAAGTCGGTCGAGTCGGCCGAGCAGGAGCTCGGCGGTGGGAACGTGCGGCGAATCCACTACATGAGCGTCCCGCCGGCGGCGGCTCCGATCGTCATCGCCACCCTCCGCGACGCGGGGCTGGTCGATCGTTCGCGCGTGATCATGGAGAAGCCCTTCGGCACCGATCTCGACAGCGCGATCATCCTCAACGACCAGGTCCACGAGACGTTCGACGAGAGCCAGATCTTCCGCATCGACCACTTCCTGGGCAAGGAGGCAGCTCAGAACATCCTCGCCTTCCGGTTCGCCAACGGTCTGTTCGAGCCGATCTGGAAGCGCGACTTCATCGACCACATCCAGATCGACATCCCGGAGACGCTCGGCCTCGACCGCCGCGCCGCCTTTTACGAGCAGACCGGCGCGTTCAAGGACATGGTCGTCACTCACCTGCTCCAGGTCCTGGCGTTCGTGGCCATGGAACCTCCCACGGCCCTCGAACCGCGAGCCATCAGCGAGGAGAAGAACAAGGTCTTCCGGTCGCTCATGCCGATCCACCCGAACGAGGTCGTGCGCGGCCAGTACGCCGGCTACAACCAGGAGGACGGCGTTCCCCGCGACAGCGACACCGAGACGTTCATCGCGCTCAAGTGCGGCATCGACAACTGGCGGTGGGCCGGCGTGCCCTTCTACCTGCGCACCGGCAAGAAGATGGCGGAGGGTCAGCGGATCATCTCCATCGCCTTCAAGGAGGCCCCGAAGTCGATGTTCCCGCTTGACTCGGGAGTCGGGCGGCAGGGACCGGACCACCTCACCTTCGACCTGTCCGAAGACTCGAAGGTCTCGTTGTCGTTCTACGGCAAACGGCCCGGCCCGGGCATGAAGATGGACAAGCTGTCGATGCAGTTCGCGACGCAGGAAGGCGAGCACTACGGCGACGTCCTCGAGGCGTACGAGCGGCTCATCCTCGACGCGATGCGGGGCGACCACACGCTCTTCACGACGGCTGACGGCATCGAGTCGCTGTGGGAGCGGTCCCAGCCGCTGCTCGACGACCCGCCGCCGGTGAAGCCGTATGCGCCGGGCAGCTGGGGTCCGAACGCGATCCACCAGCTCATCGCACCGCACGCGTGGCGGCTGCCCTTCGAGCGGACCTGGCGCGGCAAGAAGTAGCACCTGGGACGGTTTGAGGAGGAGCAGGTGGAGCGAAGCCTCAGCGCCTTCGTCGAGCGGCTTCTCGCGGCACTGGACGGCTACGACGAGACCGAGGCCGAGCGCATCCTGGACGAGCTGCTCGAGCGGTTCGAGCTCGAGGAGGCCATCGCCCGGGTGCTGATGCCGTTCCTCGTCGAGGTCGGAGACCGGTGGGAGTCCGGAGCCTTTTCGGTCACGCAGGAGCACTTCGCCAGCCATCTCGTCCGCAGCCGGCTCACGGCCAACGTGGGGGACGTGATGCCCGCCGAGGTTGGGCGGACCGTGGTCGTGGCCTGTGCGCCTGGCGAGAGGCACGACATCGCTCCGCTGGCGTTCAGCGTCCTCATGCGCCGCGCGGGGTGGCAGGTGCGGTATCTCGGCGCGGACACCCCCACGGCCGATCTGGCCTTCGCCTGCAAGCGGATCGAACCGGACCTGGTCGTCGTGGCCGCGTCACGCCGGACAGCCATGCTCGATGCCGCGCCCGGAGTCCGCCGGATCGCCGCCCGGCACCCGGTCGCCATCGCCGGAGCCGGGGCGACCCGAGCACTCGCGCAAGAGCTGGGGGCCGTCTGGCTCGACGGTGACGTCTCGGAGGGCGCCCGCCGGGCCCTCAGTGTGCTCAGCGACGAACCCGCGGGCTGACGGCCAGGTGCCGGATCAGGTCTCGGCCGACTCGGGACCGCCGGGGTTGCAGCGGGCGTCGACCATCTCCGACTCGGTCACGACGGGTCGCCACGGCTCGAGATTCCACGAAGGCTTGTCCGGCTCGACGATCCGGGCAAACCTCCAGTGACAGTCGAACTGCGCCCGCATGCCTGGCTGATCCGCGTCCGCGGCCAGGCCGAGCACCTCGGCCCACGCCTCGTCGGCATCGGCGGTTCCCTGCGCGGTCCGGCCCGAGGCCGTCGGGAACACCCGCAGACTGCGGCCACCGGAGCCGCGGACCCACTGCACCCGCGAGATGAACGGCGGTGTCGCGGCCGGCCTCACAGTGGAGGTCGAGGACCGAGTCGACGAGGGTGTGGTCGTGGTGGTGACCGGCACGGGGGTCGAGGGCACGGCCGTTTGAAGGACCGTCACGGACCCGACCGAGCAGCCGCCGGACAGCGCGAGGCACACGCATACCGTTGTCGCGACGGGAAACCGGGACGGAACCGGTACCCGCACCGAGGTCATGCCGGTCATCCTCACAGACGGACCAGCTGCCAGGCCGGGGCCACATGCAGCGGTCCGGGCGCGGACCTCCCCGGGCCGCTCCGGCACACCACCATGGTGCGCGACCTCGGCCCTTCGGTCAGGTGGATGGCTCTCGAGAGACGGGCGAACCGGTCGAATGCTCCAGGCTTTCCTCGCCGCGTGCCGGCCGCTCGGCGCTCTCGAACAGCAGCCAGACGAACGGGAGCAGAAGAGTCACCTTGAGGTTGGGCATCGTGAACGAGAAGAGCAGGGCGGCCAAGGAGGCCAGCTCAGCGCCCACGACGACGACCATGACGACCCACCCGAGGATGCGTGACTTGCCCGAGCTGGCCAGCAAGAGGAGTGCGAGGAACCACAGGTAGACGACATCCGGCAGCAGCCGTTCGAGGTGGTGGCCCAGGACGTCGAAGGCGAGGACCCGCAAACCCTCGATGTGCGAGAGGTCGCTCACGCCTTGGAGCACGAAGATCGCTCCGAACACTCCCGCCGCCGCCGCGCCGAGGACGTTGACCCAGCGCGGGAGGTCGAAGTCGAACACCGACGTGGCGAACAGGACGAAGCCCGCGCCGGTGACCAGGTGAACAACCGTGTCGGCCCCGCCACCGAAGAGCTGCTGGACGCCCAGCGCGAGCGGGTAAGAACCGACGATGACCGCGGAAGCTAACAGGGCTCGTCTCGACCTCATGACCAGGCTCCGTTCTCGATGACGTACGTCCAGGATGACAGCGCGACGGCCTTCTGGTTCGACAACAGCACCGTCGAGCGCGCTCAGCGCCGGTGTTTCGCCTGGCCCCGTTCGACGAGTGAGCCGAGTCCGTTGACCACAAGATTGGTGACTAGGCCGTCGATCTCTGCGTCCTGCATGACCACGCCGACCAGCCGAGCTCTACTCAAGTCGCACTCGCGGAACTATGCGCCGGTAAGGTCCTCGTCGTCGAAGCGTCGCACGCAGACAGGCCAAGCCGCACCGCACACGCAATCCGGAACTCTGCCGCGATCCAATCGCGTCAGACCTGCGTCTCTTCCGCCGCCTGTCGCGCCTCGATAACACGCATCCGCAAGCCCATTCGTGCCGGTAGCCGCTCGATTCGTGCGGTCGTCTCGCCTCGACAGCGGGATTTGTCAACGCCGGAGGCGTGGAGCGCTCGGCACGAGGTGCGCGAGGCTGTCAGTGAATTACTGGCCGATCAACGTGACGGTCGCGGCGCTTCTAGGAGGTCCGAATGAGACGCGAGTCAGCGGTTGAGTACACGCGGGGAGCGCTATGGGTCCTGCCGACGGTAGCGCTCGGGCTTGCCCTGATTGCGGGGTCGGTGCTCTCCAGTATCACGATCGACCCAGCATCGAGCCTCGCTACGTTGGTCTTTCAGGGCACCGCGGATGACGCGCGAAGCCTGTTGATTGCCATCGCCAGCACGATGGTTACCGTCATCGCCCTCGTGCTGGGCCTGACCGTCGTGGCCCTCCAGCTCGCGTCGACCCAGTTCAGCCCGCGGCTGCTGCGCAACTTCTTACGGGACTTGGTCAACCAGCTGACCTTGAGCAGCTTCGTGGCAACCTTCGCCTACAGCACGGCGGGGTTGTACACGGTCGGGATCTCGGCCGGCGAGCGCACGACGGACTATCCCCGGCTGGCGGTGAGCGGTGCACTGGTGCTGCTCTTCGTGAGCATGATCATGCTCGTCTTCTTCGTCCACCACCTCGCCCACTCGATCCAGATCGACCAGGTGATGGAGGATGTCGAGAAGCGCACTCTTCATGTCGTGCACGAGTCGCTGGCCGCGGGCGATGACACCGCGCGACGGCCCGAAACCCCGCCCGCAGCTATTCCGCTCTTGGCCACCCGGTCGGGATATGTCCAGACCTTCCACCTCGAGGGCATGGTCCAGGTAGCCGCCCAACACGGTGCGTCCTTCGCGGTCGTGCCGATGGTCGGTGAGCACGTGATCGTTCGCACGCCGCTGGCGTGGGCCTGGAGCACGACCGACACCACCTCGCCGCTGAGCGCCCAGGCGGCGCAAGCACTCCAGGTGGGGCTCGATCGCGGGGTGCGGGTGGGCTTCGAGCGAACCGCCGAACAGGACGTGGCATTTGGAGTGCGGCAGCTGGCGGACATCGCCTCCAAGGCCCTCTCACCCGCGATCAACGACCCCTACACCGCCGTTCAGGCCGTCGACCACCTGTCGGTCATCCTTGCCGCCCTGGCCACGAGCCCGCTAGGCGGCCAAGTGTTGACCGACCGAGACGGCACCCCCCGGGTGCACATTCCCGCCAGGGACTGGGCGTACTTCATCGACCTCGGTCTGGGCCAAGTGCGCAGGTTCGGCCACACCGAGCCACGCGTTGTGTTAGCACTGCTGCGCGTGGCGCGGGATCTCGGCACGCTGTGCCGCGGGACAAGGATGACGTCGCTCCGCGACTACGTGACGGTTCTGCTCGACGACGTCCGACAAGACATCACCCAGCCAGCCGACCGCGATCCCCTACTCGAACGGGGAAGCCGGCTACTGGCGGAACTGGCGTGATGACACGGCCCTCGGCCGGCTGGCTAAACAGCGGAGGATCAGTTCAGTCGGCAAGAATCCGGGGCGCGACAACTAAAGTCGTACCAATCGGCCAGGGTTTAGCGACCGCGTTCCAAACAGCTCGGGCCGCGGACCAGAATCAGGTCAGCCCAGAGTTAGCTAACGCAGCTTCCTTGGCCCCGCTCTTACCTGCCTTCTTCCGCCGCATGTTGGCGCATTGCTTGCTGGTGATCGCCACCGGGGTGACCTCGTCCAGGCGCAGCAGGCGGGCCAGGTGGACCGCGTCCCGGGCATCGGTCTTCACCCGATCCCCGGCCGGCTTCTGCAGCTTGCTCGGCGCCGCCACCTGACAACGGATCCCCGCCGAAGTCAGCATCCGGTACAGATCGAACCCGGTCGGGCCCGCCTCATAACTCACCGCCACCGGGGCCCGGCAGGGCTTAGACCCGCGACCGGATGTGCTCCGGCGAGGGGGTCAGCCTGGCCTGGACGAGCTCGCCCGTGACGCCGTCGATCGCTGCCGCCGCGCCCGACCTTGCGTGCACGTCGAGCCGCACGCTCGTACGCTCGATGAACACCGCGGCCTCCCACAACTGTCGGATAGGCCGAGCAGGCGGCCCCTGCTCGGTAACCCACGAAACATGCGTGAGTGAGGCCCCGGCCCGCAACCACTCAACCCGAGCGGTCACCCATACCGTCTAGGCCAGGTTGCGCTGGACCAAGTGGCGCGGCCTCGGAGTTTCAAAGGACCCGGGTCGGGAGTTCTTCCGGTGTCTGGGCTCCCGGGCTGAGTCGCCGCACCAGTTGGCCGTGTTGGTCGCACGGCGTCGCGGGCGGCTTCACCAGCGCGGATGGATGAATTCGCGCAGATAGGTGTTGTAGATCCGCTGCACGCCCGCGTCGAAGGCGTCGCCGAGTGCTGGGACGTCACCGGCGGCCGCGTTCGAGCGAGCCTGGTCGACGTTGCGGGCGCCTGGGATCACGGTAGAGACAGCCGGGTGTTGCCACACCCAGGCGATGGCGGCCTGCGCAGGGCTGAGGCGCTCCGGCGTTTCGGCGTCGACGAGGGCTGCGAACTCTTCAGCGGCGGCGACTCCCGTCTCGTAGTCGACGCCGGAGAACGTCTCGCCGACGTCGAACGACTCACCATGGCGGTTGTAGGTGCGGTGGTCGTCGGGCGGAAATGTCGTGTCCCGCCGGTAGCGGCCGGATAGGAGGCCCGACGCGAGCGGGACCCGCGCAATGATGCCGACGCCGGCCGTTGCGGCCGCCGGGAGCAACTGCTCGAACGGCTTGAGCCGGAAAGCGTTCAGGATGATTTGGACTGTCGCAAGATGAGGTCGCCGGATCGCGGTGAGCGCCTGGTCGACCGTCTCGACGCTCACGCCGTAGTTCGCGATGACGCCGCCCTCGACGAGGGTGTCGAGGGCGGCGAAGACCGCGTCGTCGGAGTAGACCGCCGTCGGTGGGCAGTGCAGCTGAACCAGGTCCAGGCAGTCGACGCCGAGATTGCGCCGCGACCGGTCGGTCCACGCCCGGAAGTGGTCCAGCACGTAATTCTCCGGCACCTGCTCGACCCGGCGCCCCATCTTTGTCGCGACCGTGATGGGCGGCTCGGCACCGCCGCGGTCGCGCAGAAACTCACCGATGAACCGTTCGCTGCGGCCGTCACCGTAGACGTCGGCCGTGTCAAAGAACGTCACGCCCGCATCGGCCGCGGCGTGTAGCACCGCAAGCGCGTCTTCCCGGCTGAGGCGACCCCAGTCCGCGCCAAGCTGCCACGTCCCCAAACCGACGACCGAGACACGCCGTCCGGTCCGACCCAGCACCCGCTGCTCCATCACCGCTCCTTCCAAAACCCCGGCCGCCCAGTCGACCCAGCGCGCCACATCCTGGCGCCGTCAGCGTCTGGCCGCGCGCAGGACCCGTTGGTGTCTTCCACCCTGAGGATCCTCCCTTAGCCGGCGTCATGGCGGCTGACCGTTACCCGGTCTCGCCGGCGGGTGGCCCTCAGCCTTGTCCGTCCAGGCCCACTCGGGTATGACTGCCTGGACACCAGTCAGACGTCTCAAGGCGAGGAGTGGCACGTGAGCGTTTACCGCGTGACCGAACTCATCGGCACAAGCACCCAATCCTGGGAGGACGCCGCGTCCGTGGCCATCAAAACAGCGAGCGGCACGCTTCGCGACCTTCGAGTCGCGGAAGTCATCGCCCAAGACATCCAGCTGGGCGAAGATGGTTCCCTCACCTACCGCACAAAACTCCAGGTCTCGTTCAAGTACGAAGGTCGCGAGTAGGCCACCTGGCGCGGCGAGATGGGTGCTGAGCCTTCGCCCTTGCCAAGCCGGTCCTCAAGCGTCCACAGGGGGTTCCCCCCGGCATTCTCGAGGCACCGACGGTCCCGGGTTGGGGACGATCTTCGCGAGCAGCTCCGGTGGCGCTAACTCGCACCGGTGATGAGCAGCTGTAGTTGACGTTGCGGGTCGGGGTGGCTAGGAAACCCATCACGGTGTACCTCTCGAGCATCGGCGCGTGGACGTCGCCGACAGGCCCATCCCGGCGATCCGCATCATTGGTCCATGACCGAGGGGGTCGTCACACCGGCCAGTTCCGCGACCTCGGGCGGCGGGGGCCGGGCATCGGCGCGAGGACCGAGGCTCCGTGGGGGCGCCGAGGTTGACCATGTGCACGCCGAGGTCCGTTAGGGCCTCTGCGTGGTCGGGCGAGGCGAACATCACAACACCGTTATCTCGGCCGCTATCGGCGCATCAGCGGCCGTGGGTCCGTCGCGCTTCACCATTCGGGTGGCCTGAACCCAGACGGACGCTCACCCGCCCGGCTCGCTTACACCACCTGCTGATCTGCCGTGATGGCGAGTATTCAGGTGCTCATTGGCGTGTCGCGGGACCATGGGGGAGGAATGCGCTGCCTCGCCTCGGTCACGAGGCGCGCTCGCGGCAGGGGCGCGAGATGCAAGCTGAGAACGGCTCGGCCGTGCGCCTGCCTACCGATTGATCCTTCCGAGCTCGAAGAGTTCGTCGAGGACCTCCTCGAGGTGGTTGAGCGCAGTGAGGTGTCCCGCGTCATCCGACAGGTGGGCGGCGGCTCCCGGCACGTTCGCCGCCAGCCACTGCCCGTGTGCATAAGGCACTGTCGCGTCCTGCCCACCGGCCCAGATGGCGGTCGGCGCCGAGATGCTGGTGACGTCGAACCCCCACGGCGCCGCGAGAGCCAGCCCGTCGTCGCGCACACCGATCACTCCCTGCACACCGGCCCGATGCATCGTCTCGGCGAGCCATCGAGCCAGCCCTTCCGTGAAGGACACGTCGTCCGTGGGAGTCAGAAGCTGACCTAACCCCGCCGAGACGTCGGCCGCGTTGACCGATGTCATCGGCAAGAAGAACTTCTCCTGAAAAGCGGCGTATGCCTCCGGTCCCTGGAGGGCGGCACTGAAGTCCGCGACATTTCCAGGTCCCATCCCCGCCATCCAGTCCAGGCCTGCGGCGTCGGACGGGGCAAGGCCCGCCAGCGTCGCCGCGGCCCTGCACCGATCGGACAGCAGGGCGGCACAGGCCAACGCTCGCGGCCCGCCCCCGGACCAGCCCACCACCATGAACTCGTCCATCTCCAGCGCATCCAAGATGGCCTCGATGTCGGGGACGTCATCGACGATGCGAGGTCCCCCACGCGGAAGCGGTCGCGGCGTGGAACCGCCGTAACCGGGCCGCGACCATGTCACCAACCGCAGGTCGAGCCTGGTCGCCAGGTCGCCGAGCCGCGGATAGTCGACCGCCGCCCGACGGAGTGCCCGGCACCCACAGCCACGGATAGCCGCCCGGGATCCCGGCCGTGAGAACCTCCAGCTTCCGGCCGTCGGTTGTCGCCACCGTGCGCAGCTCGCCTCCCATGCCGTCCATCGTGGCGTGACAAGGGCGTCCCCAACCATGTTTCGCTGGTGTGCTCTGATCGATGGATACGACCGTCCCCAGGGTCGCCGTCAGTCCTCACCACATCTCGACAATGTGCCGTCAGTTAGCGCATCCCTCTCCCCGGCGGTCCCAACTGCGCTTTCCCCGCCGTAGCCGCACCAATCTCTGACGCGTTTGCTCTGGCGCTTGGCTGGTCAGCAAGCGTTCGGGACGTGCGTCACGCCGGCTCGGAAGCGGCCGCGCCAGGTTCGCGCTCGGAGGGAACGACAACAACCTTGCCGAGTGCACGTCCCTCGCCGACATGAGCAAGCGCGGCGGGAACCTCGTCCAGCGCGAAGGTGCGGTCGATGTGGACTCTGACGTCGCCGGTAACGCAGAGCTCGGCGAGGGGCTCGAAGTGGGCTGGACCCTCGTTCACAACGAGCAAGCCCATCGAGCGGCCGGTGACCCGGCCAACGGTCCAGCCGACGGTGAGCACACGCAGCAGCGCGGGCACCGACCCGCCCACGCACCGATACGCGCCACCGGGGGCCAACGCACGCCGGTTGGCCAAGACCGACCTACGTGCGACCAGGTCCAGGATCAGGTCGTACGGCTGGGTCGTCCGGGTGAAGTCGTCTCGGCGGTAGTCGACTACGTCGTGCGCGCC
>DATLQE010000041.1:0-4307 GCA_035535335.1 Lapillicoccus sp.
TGGCGCACGTTGGGCACGCGGTACGGCCCCGACGCGGTCACGCACGCGGCGAACAGCACCCGCGGGCTCAGGTATGGGTACGCGCCGGCGTCGCCGATGATGTCGACGTCCTGGGCGACGATGGTGCCGTCACGCCGCACGCCGGTGCGGTAGCGCATGACGAACGGGTGGCGCTTGGTGCTGGCCATGATCGAGTCCTGGCGCTCCCACACCATCCTGACCGGTCGGCGGGTGCGCCAGACCAGCAGCGCCAGGTAGGGCTCGACGGTCATGTCCTCCTTGCCGCCGAACCCGCCACCCATGTAGGTGCTGATCACCCGGACCCTGCTGGTGGGCTGGGCGAGGATGGTGGCGATGGTGGCGGCGTGCTCGACCACCTGGGTGGCGACCCGCAGGGTGACCACCCCGGAGGTGTCGATCCAGCCGACGCCGGCCTCCGGCTCCAGGTAGGCGTGCTCCACCCGCTGGGTGCGGTACTCGCCCTCGACCACGAGGTCGGCCGCCGCGAGCGCCGCCTCCACCTCACCGCGGGCGATCGTCCAGCTCACCAGGACGTTGCCCTCGTCGTGGACGAGCGGCGCGCCCGGTTCCAGGGCGCGCTCGGCGTCGAAGACGCCCGCCAGATCCTCGTACTCGACGTCGACCAGCTCGGCGGCCTCCGCGGCGACCTGCGGGCTGACGGCGGCGACGAGGGCGATCGGCTCGCCCTGGTAGCGCACCCGGTCGGCGGCGAGCACCGGCATGGCGACAGCCAGCTCGCCGAGCCCGCCGGTGGCGCGCTCGACCACCTGGTTCCACGGCACGTCTGCGGCCGTGAGCACCGCCACGACGCCCGGGAGCGCCCGCGCGGCCGAGGTGTCCATGGCGGCGATCCTGGCCGACGCCACCTCGGCCCGCACGACTCTGCCGTGGAGCATGCCGGGCAGCTGCCAGTCGGCCGCGTACAGCAGCGACCCGGCGACCTTGTCGACGAAGTCGTGGTGCGCCGGGCTCTGCCCGACGACCCGGAACGCCTCCTGGCGGGCCGGGGCCTCGGTGTCAGTCATGGCCGCCGATCCCCTCCGCGGCGTGTTCCTGGACCGCGTCCAGGATCTTGGTGTAGCCGGTGCAGCGACACAGGTTACCGACCAGCTCCCGGCGGATCCGCTCCCGGCTGGGCCGTGGGTCGCGCTGCAGCAGCGCCCAGGCGGTGAGCAGCATGCCGGGCGTACAGAAGCCGCACTGCGCCGCCCCGTTGCGCAGGAAGCTCGCCTGCAGCGGGTGGAGCTCGCCGCCCGAGGACAGGCCGCGAACGGTCAGCAGCGAGTGGCCGTCGGCCTGCACCGCGAGCAACAGGCAGGCACTGACCGGCTCACCGTCGAGCAGGACCGTGCAGGTCCCGCACACCCCCTCGCCGCAGCCGTAGCGGACCTCGTGGTGGCCGAGGACGTCCCGGAGCACGTCGAGAAGGCTGTCGTGCGGGAACACCCATGCCTCCCGCTGCTCGCCGTTGACCGTGAATGTCACGGGCAGCCTGGTGGGGCTGCTCACGGCGCCGATCCCCCGTCGCCGCGTGCCCGCGCCGCCGCCTCGGCCAGTGCCCGCCGGCCGAGGACCGCGGCGAGGCGCCGCCGGTACTGGCCGGAGGCGTGGACGTCGTCGTCGGGGTGGAGCATGGCAGCCGCCCGCTCCGCCACCCGTTGGAGCAGCGCCTCCTCGGGCGCCGCGCCGAGCAGGTCCGCGAGCACCTCCGCCGGGACGGGCCAGGGACGCTCGGCCACGCCGCCGAACGCGACCGAACCGGCCGCGACCGTCCCGTCGTCGTCCAGCTCCACCACGGCGGCCACGCCGACCACCATCCAGTCCGAGCTGCGGCGGCTCATCTCCAGGAACGACCAGCCGCTGCGCGGCCCGAGGGTGGGGACGCGCACCTCGGCGACGACCTCGTCGGGCTCCAGCGTGGTGGTCAGGTACGACACCAGCAGGTCGCCGGCTGCCACGTCGCGGGCGCCGTCCGGCCCCAGCGCGGTGACCTCCGCGCCCAGCGCGACCGCCACGCAGGGCAGCTCGGCGGCGGGGTCGGCGTGGGCGAGGCTGCCGCCGATGGTGCCGCGCGTTCGGGTGCGGACGTTGCCGACTCGCGCTGCCGCCTCGGCTAGGATCGGGCAGCGCCGCCGCACCATGTCGGACTCTTCGATGGCGTTGTGCCGGGTGAGTGCGGGCAGGCGCAGGTACCCGCCGTGGTCCTCGATCGGGCCGGCGCCGACCGGGTTGATGTCGACCAGCCACGCCGGCCGGGCCAACCTGAGGTTGAGCATCGGGACCAGGCTCTGGCCGCCGGCGATGACCTTGGCGTCCTCGCCCCGCCGTTGCAGCGCTTGGGCGGCCTCCTCGAAGGAGGACACGCACTCGTAGCCGAACGGGGCCGCGACCATCGCTCACCCGCCCCGGCCCGCCGGCGCGGCGTCCAGGAGCGCGAGCACCGCGGCGATGGCCGCCTGGTTGCTGGTGACCACGGGGCGGCCCAGGCGTCGCTCCAGCTCCGGCAGGGCCGAGTAGGCCGGGAAGTTGGTGCACGACACGAACGCCAGATCGATGGGGAGCCCGTGCAGCGTCCGCTCGGCGAAGTCGCAGATCCGCGCCGCCGGGACCCTGGCGATCTCGAAGTTGTCGGCGATCCCCAGCCCGTCGATCCTCGCCACCTCCACGCCGTCGGCCTCAAGGCTTTCCCTGATCGGGCGGTTGAGCGCGTCCACGTACGGCGTGACCACCCCGACGCGCCGCGCGCCGTGGCCGACGATCGCCTGCCTGACCGCGGCGATCACGCTGACGGTGGGCACCCCGGACAGCTCGCTGATGCGTGCGCACAGCTCGGCGTCGTAGTGGTTGCCTCGCAGTGCCCCCGCGCTGGTGCAGCCGAAGACGATCAGGTCGGGCCGGGCGGTGGCGAGGTCGCGCGCGGCCGGGAGCGCGTGCTCATCGAGCATGCGGCTCTCGCCCTCCGGCGTGGTGTCCTCCAGGTACATGCGCGCGGTGTGCAGCGTCGCACCGGGCGGCAAGGCGGCCCAGAGGTCCGGCTCCATCACGGTGTTCGACGACTGGACCAGCAGCCCGACCCGACGCCCGCGCTCGATGGTTCCCATAGGCTGCTCCTCACTCCTCCGCCGCGGCACCGGCGTCCAGCTCCCGCAGGATCTCCAGGTCGGTCGTTGCCGGCGGCTCCAGCTCGTACACCTCCGGATGGACGAGCAGCTCGAAGCCGGTGTGGGCGCGGACGTCCTTCACGGTGACGCCGGGCTGCAGGCCGCGCAAGCGCATCCGCCTGCTCCCCGGCTCGAAGTCGAGCAGGGCCAAGTCGGTGACGACGGTGCTCGGCCCCTGGGAGACCAGGCCGGCCTTGTCGCGGGCGTCCCCGCCGCCGAGGTGGCCCGGGCTGGTCACGAAGTCGACCCGCTCGACGAAGCGGCGCGGCTCGTGGGCGGTGACCACCAGCACCTCGTTGCAGAGCGAGGCGATGTCGTTGGCGCCGCCCGTGCCGGGCAGGCGGACGCGCGGCCGCCCGACCGGGCCGATGAAGCTGGTGTTGATGTTGCCGTGCGCGTCGATCTGAGCGGCGCCGAGGAAGCCGTAGTGGAGGAAGCCGCGTTGCGCCAGCAGGAAGACGTCGGTGATGGACGTGAGCATGGTCGCGTGCCGCGCGGCGCGCATCTCGTTGGTGGAGATCGGCAGCCTGCCCGCCAGCATGCGCGGGCCGATGATGCCGCCCTCCAGCACGATGGTGAGGTCGGGCGCGTGGCGCCGCTTGGCCAGTACCGAGGCCAGCAGCGGTACGCCCACCCCGGCGAACACCGCCCGGTGGTCCCGCAACAGGCGGCTGGCCGAGACCGTCATCAGCTGCTGCGGCGTCCAGCTCACCGCGCCATCAGCTCCGCGGCGCGCACCCGCTGGCCCCGCAACCGCGACGTGCCGAAGCTGGCCAGGAACGCGGCGAAGTCGGGATGCCGGTGGACGTGGCGGTCCAGGTAGGCGGAGACGGCGCCGAGGCCGTCGCGCCTGACCGCGACGGCGTACTCGTCGAAATGCGCGAAGTCCGCTTCGTAGCGGCCGTAGCACTCGTGCGGAAAGGCCCCCATCGGCGCCTCCACCACCGCGTCCACCAACAGGTGGGGGAGCACGGTCGCGTCGGGCCGGGCGGCGATGCGCTCGGCCTCGACCACCTCCTCGGTGCTCACGATCACCGTTCGGGCCGCCGCCGCCATGTCCGCGTCCATGTGGGTGTAGCCGTCGATCTGGGCGTTGCCGAAGCGGTCGGCGCGGTGCACGTGCAC